>JAGTVD010000104.1 GCA_018224505.1 Desulfatitalea sp.
CAGGCCGCGCACCAGCCGCTTGTTCAGGGTGTAGGGCACCCCCAGCCGGGTCAGGCTCTGGGTGACGGTGTCGAAGTGGCTCTGGCAGTCGCCACACAAAAAGTCGGCAATAGACGGTGCGTCGGCAACCGCCTCGCGGCAGCCGGGCACTTTGCAGTCGAGCACCCGCAGGGGGTTGCGGGCTTTGCGGCGCCGGCAGTCGGCGCACAGTTGGTCGGTCTTGTTGTCCAGCATGGTCAGCAGGGTTTCCCGATAATGGGGCCGGCAAGCCGGGCAGCCCAGGGAGTTGAGGTGGGTGCACACGTCGGCCACGCCCAGGCGCTGGAACAGCAGGTGCAGCATGTGGATCATCTGGGCGTCGATATACGGACCGGCGATGCCGAAGGCCTCGGCGTCGATCTGGTAAAACTGCCGGTAGCGTCCTTTCTGGGGACGTTCGCGCCGGAACATGGGGCCGATGGTGTAGAATTTGTGCACCGGGTCGCCGGCGTACAGCTTGTGCTGGATGTAGGCGCGAACGATGGAGGCGGTGGCTTCGGGCCGCAGGGTGAGGGTGTCGCCACCGCGATCGGCAAAGGTGTACATCTCCTTTTCCACGATGTCGGTGTCCTCGCCGATGCTGCGGGCGAACAGGTCGGTCTTCTCCATGATGGGCACGCGGATCTCGCCGTAGCCAAAGGTTGCGAATATCTGCGCGGCCGTGCGTTCAATGTGCTGCCAGAGCGTCGCTTCGCCGGGCAGGATATCCTTGAATCCGCGAATGAGTTGAATCATGGTGTGTGCACCCCGTTACGGGAATTATACCGCCGTGCCCGGCGCCGCCGCCGGAGGCATTGGATCCGATTGATTGACCTTAACGAACCGCTTTTGATAGCGCATGGGGGGCGGTGGCGTCAACAAGAAACAAACAATGGATCTATTTGACTTTTCAAGGCCGTTTAGATAATTTGAGCCAAGGTGGCGAGCAACGCAAAAACCCCTCAAGGTTGCGGAGACAAGCCCATGATCATCGGACTCGATGTCGGTGGAACACACGCCGATGCTGTTCTTTTAAGTCAGGCGGGACTGGAAAATCAAGCCAAAGTGCCCACCGATGAGAGCCAATTGTTCGAAACGGTGCTGGCGGGACTGGATGCGGTCACTGCCGGCATCGATCCTGCCGAGATCCGCCGTGTCGTGCTGAGCACCACCCTGGCGGCCAACTTGGTGGTGCAGAACAAATTGCCAGCGGTGGGCATGATCGTTGCCGCTGGTCCGGGTATGGATCCGGCGCTGTTCGCCCCCAACGCGCACTATCACGTGGTCAAGGGCGCGCTGGACCATCGCGGCCGGGAGATCGCTCCGCTGGACGACAAGGAAATCCGCGCGGCAGCCGAAAAACTGAAACAGCAGGATGTCCGCCACATCGGGGTGGTGACCAAATTTTCGGTGCACAACCCGGATCACGAAAGACGCATCGCCACCCTGGTGGCGCCCTACTGTGACCAGGTTTTCATGGGTCACCAGTTCTCCGGCAACCTTAATTTTCCCCGCCGCATCGACACCACCTATCTCAACGCCGCGGTCTATCCGATCCACAAAACGTTTTTCGAGGCGGTCAAACGCTCGCTGGAGAAAAAAGGGCTCAATGTGCCGATCCGGATTCTCAAACCGGACGGCGGCAACATGAACTTCGAGTCCTCCTTCGACCATCCGGCCCAGACGATTCTGTCGGGACCCTCGGCCAGTGTGATGGGGGCCCTGGCGACAGCGCCGAGCAGCGGCGCCACCTTGGTCTTGGACATCGGCGGCACCACCACCGATATGGCGATCCTCATCGACGGCGTCCCCCTGCTGGCCCCCCTGGGGATCGAAATCGGCGAGTTCAAAACCCTGATCCGTGCGTTGCAGACCCGATCCATAGGGGTGGGCGGCGACAGCGTGGTACGCCTTGAGAATGGCGGCCTGACGGTCGGACCGGACCGCATGGGCCGCGCCATGGCATATGGCGGCCCCATGCTCACACCGACCGATGCGTTTCGCGTGCTGGGGCAGATCCAAGGCGGCGACATCAGCCGCTCGGAATCGGGCATGGCGCCCATTGCCCACGGCCTGGGGGTCGGGTTGGAAACCGCCGCGGTGCGGATCATCGAACAGGCCTGCCGTCAGATTTTGAGTGCGGCACGCGAGATGGTGGATCGCATCAACAGCAAACCGGTTTACACGGTCCACGAATTGTGGGAGGGCAGCGAGGTCCGGCCACGCCACCTGATGGTGCTTGGCGGGCCGGCCACCCAATTTGCCGAACAGCTCATGAAACAGTTCGAGGGCAGTGTGTCGGTGGTGCCCCACCACGGGGTGGCCAATGCCATCGGCTGCGCCCTGGCCCGCACCACCAGTGCAATCACCTTGTTTGCCGACACTTCCCGCCAGCTGGCGGTGGCCTCCGGCGAGTTGTTCAGCGGAGAAATCCCCGCCAACTTCACCTTGGAGGATGCCCAGGAACTGGCGCTGAAACTGCTGCGCGAAAAAGCCCTGCGCCGCGGCGCCAACCCCGACCACCTGGAATTGGAGGTGGTGGATGCCTACCAGTTCAACATGATTCGCGGCTTCCACACCATCGGCAAAAATATCCGTGTACACGCCCAAGTCAAACCGGGATTGATCAAAGGCTACGATCCCATCACCGGCAAATTGAGTCGGGAGGATTTGTAATATTATGCTGCGCGCCAAACACAAAACCGGTCTCGTTTTTTTCCCGGCCTTTGATTGGGCCATCAGCCCCACCCATCCGGAGCGGGAGGAGCGGTTGCTGTATACCCAGGACCAGGTGTTCGAAGAGGGGTTGCTGGATATCGACGGCATCTTCGAATACAAACCCGATCTGGTGACCATCAAGGATGTGCAGCGGGTTCATTTTTGCGTGCCCGATCCGTGGTCGGTGATGACCGAGTCCCACTTCATCAGCGCCGGCGGGGCCAAAACGGTGGGCATGGCGGTCATGGACGGCAAGGTGGAGCGCGGCTTCGCTCTGGTGCGGCCGCCGGGGCATCATGCCAACCGGGTGGTGCACGGCTGTCGTGGCTTCTGCAATGTGAACATCGAGGCCATCATGGTCGAATACCTGCGGCGGGCCTACGGCATCGACCGGGTGGCCATCGTGGACACCGACTGCCACCACGGCGACGGCACCCAGGATATCTACTGGCACGACCCGGACACCTTGTTCATCTCCATCCACCAGGACGGGCGAACGCTCTATCCTGGTTCGGGGTTTCTCAGTGAAATCGGCGGCCCCAATGCCGTGGGCACCACCATCAATATCCCTCTGCCGCCCAACACATCGGACGATGGGTTTCTGTACACCATCAAAGAGGTGGTGCTGCCCATCCTCGATGACTTCAAGCCGCAGCTGATTATCAACTCGGCCGGGCAGGACAATCACTACTCCGACCCGATCACCAACATGAACTTTTCGGCGCGCGGTTACGCCGAGTTGACCCGCCTGCTCAAAGCCGACATTGCGGTTCTGGAAGGCGGCTATTCCATCGAGGGCGCCCTGCCCTACATCAACACGGGTATCATCCTGGCCATGGCCGGGCTCGATTACGACCACTTGACGGAGCCGGACTACAACCCGAAACGCTACCGCCAGACCGATGCCGTCACGCGCAACATCGAGCAGACCGGCGCCAAGGTGCTCAAGACATGGCAACAGCGCAAACTGGTGGCCGAATCGTTGCGGGCCCGGGATGATTGCCACAAACGTTCCCGCCGCATTTTTTACGACACAGACCAGATCTACGAGGTGCAGGCGGAAACGATTCGGGTGTGTGACGCGTGCGCCGGCGCCTTGCGCATCGAGTCCTCGTCGGATCGCCAGGTGGCCATCCTGGGCGTGCACCTGCCGCGCAAAGCGTGCCCGGATTGCAAGGCCCAGGCGTATGAGTGGTATGAAGCGGCCGACCACAAGCAGTTCGACCACATCTTCATGCAGGACGTCCAGACCGATCAGTATCTCACCAAACCCAAACCCTCCGCGGCCTGACCGCCCATTGGAGGCAACGACCACGGGCACGGGGCGCCATTCGCGCATCGAAGCGGCCTTGCAACGACGCGCACAGGTGGTGGCCGGCGTACGCCGTTTCTTCTCGGAGCGCGACTATCTGGAGGTGGAAACGCCGCTGCGCATTCCTGCGCCGGCGCCCGAGACCCACATCGATCCCCAACCGTCCGGGACGTGGTTTCTGCAAACCTCTCCCGAACTGTGCATGAAACGGTTGCTGGCGGCGGGCCTGCCGCGAATCTTTCAAATCTGCAAATGCTTTCGCCAGGGGGAAAGGGGCCGCCGCCATTTGCCAGAAATGACCATGCTGGAGTGGTACACGGCCGGGCGGGACTACCGGCACATGATGAACGAGTGCGAAGCGCTCATTCCTTTTGTGGCCCATTGCCTGGGGTTGCCGCCGGCTATCACCAGCCAGGGGCGCACGATCGACTTGCGCCCGCCCTGGCCACGCATTTCGGTGTCCGAGGCTTTCGAGCGTTTTGCCCGCTGTGACGCGGCAACGGCCCTGGACGAAGGTCGGTTTGACGAGGTGATGGGCATCATTATCGAACCCCAACTGGGGTGGATTAAGCCGGTGTTCCTGCATGACTACCCGGCCGCCCTGGGTGCCCTGGCCCGGCTGAAAGCGGGACAGCCGGAAATTGCGGAACGGTTTGAGCTTTACATC
>JAGTVD010000105.1 GCA_018224505.1 Desulfatitalea sp.
CCCGCATCCCAGCGAACTGAGGCGGCCTTACATTGAAATGGGCCTTCGATTCACACCCAAAGGCATACAATGATGAAACGCTGCGACAGTCCTTTCAATATAGTGGAAGACGGTTTCGACAAAACAATCTGACCATTTAAAAAAACGATTTAAAAATCGATCATCTGGAGCACAAACCGATCATGATTCAAAAAAGTATATTTTATATCATTCTGATATCCTTCTTCGCACTGCCCACATCCGGTTGGGGGGATATCAAATATATTGACCTGACCAATCCCTTTTTGCGTAAAATCCCCATTGCCGTGCCGGTCTTCAAGGCCTTGACACCCAGCGATACCGAGAGCGCACTGACCGAAGCCATCGCCGATCAGGTGTCCGATCTGCTGATCTTTACCGGCTACTTCAAGCCATTGGATCGTATCGGTTTTTTGTATGATCCACGAACCGGTGGGATCACCCAGGGCGAACTCAAGTTTGGTAATTGGACCACCGTTGGCGCGGAGTTGCTGGTCACCGGGGGGGTTACGGTGCAGGGTGACGAACTTGTGTTGGAGATGCGATTGTTCGACACCTTCAGGGCTTCCATGATGGTAGGCAAGCGCTACCGGGGGGTGGTAGGGGACCAGCGAAAAATGGTTCGCCGTTTTTGTGCCGAAGTCCTTCAAGTCCTGACCGGGCGCCCCGGCATGTTCGACAGTCAGATCGCCTTCGTTTCCAAGGTCGATGGCAACAAAGAAATCTTCGTGTGCGAATTTGACGGCACTCAAATTCGCCAAATAACCCATAATCGTACGATTTCCACCTTCCCGGCCTGGTCGTCGGATGGGCGCTACATCGCCTACAACTCGTTTAAAAACGGTCCTTCCCAGGTTGCTATCCGCAATCTGCAAAGTGGCAGTGAGATCAGCCTCAATTACAAGGGGGTGCAGATCGCACCGGCCTGGCTGCCGAATCGCTTTGAGCTGGCGGCGACGCTTTCTTTTACAGGCGAGCAGGAAATTTACCTATTGACCGGTGATGGGAAAATGATTAAAAGGATTACCAATCATGCGGGGATCAACGTAGAACCGACCTGGTCGCCGGATGGAAAAATGATGGCCTTTGTATCCAACCGGGCCGGAACCCCACAGATCTATGTGCATGAAATTGAGGGCAACCGGGTGCATCGGCTAACTTACCAGGGACGTTACAATACGCAGCCCAGTTGGTCCCCCAAAGGTGATCGCATCGCCTTCTCGTCCATGGATGAGGGACAATTCAATATCAATGTCATCGACATCGATGGTAACGATCCAATACGACTAACCTACAACCAAGGCGACAACGAAGCGCCTTCATGGTCCCCGGACGGCAGCTTGATCGTTTTCAGTTCGACCCGTACGGGGCGATCCCAACTCCATGTCATGACGGCTTTTGGTACGGACCAAAGGCGTTTGCTGGTTCTTGATGGTGAACAGAGTCACCCCAAGTGGTCACCCAACATTCCCCAATAATCGTTATTCGGTAGCACCAACAAAGAAGGAGGAGAAAATGAAGAACAAGATTTGGTTGGCTTTGGCACTGCTCATGGTTTTGCCCATTATGTTCCTGACCGTTTCCTGTGCGAAGCAGGTGGTGGAAGCGGAGCCCGCACCGACCCCGACGCCGACGGTTACCTCTCCGACGGACGCGGAAAGAAGAGCAGCCGAGGAGGCCCAGAGGGCACGTTTGGCAGAGGAGCGCCTTCGAGCAGAAGCGGCAGCGCGCCAGGCCGCCCAGGCAGCTTTCGTCAACGAGCCTGTCAACTTTGAATTTGACAGTTCGGCCCTGACCCCCAGGGCACAACAGATCCTGCGCGCCAAGGCCGAATTCCTGCGTGCCAATTCCGGTGTTGCGGTTGTGATCGAGGGGCATTGCGATGAGCGTGGCACGGCCGCCTATAACATGGCGCTGGGCGAACGGCGTGCCGAATCGGCCAAAGCGTTTCTGAACAATCTGGGCATTGCCGGCAATCGGTTGACGACGATCAGCTACGGCGAGGAGCGTCCGGTGGATCCGCGCAGCAATGAAGAGGCGTGGGCCAAGAACCGCCGTGCCCAATTTGTGATCAAATAGTGACGTATTGATTTTCTTCGACGAGTGATCCGGATACACAGGCGACCCTTCAATCCCCTCGGGGGAAGGGTCGCCTGCTTCCCGCAATCGATGGGCCGGCCCAATTGCCCGGGCAGAGCTTTCGGTTGAAAAGCGGAACGATACGATGAACTCTTTTGTACGCATCACATGTGGTTTCATTATCTGTCTGGTCATCGCAGGGTGCGCCAGCCAACGCGATGTGCTGGTACTCGACCAACGATTGCGCGCCTACGAAAGTCAGAGCCGTGAACTGCGCCAGGCCCAGGAGGCTTTGCAAAAGCAGATGGAGAGTGAAACCCAGCGGCTGGCCAGAACACGCGAGACGGTGGAAACCGACTTGCGATCCCAATATGCCGGCATGGGTGCCGGCATGGATCGTGTGCAACAGGACCTGCGTC
>JAGTVD010000106.1 GCA_018224505.1 Desulfatitalea sp.
AACAGGATACCGTTAAAGTGGACATTGCGCACAATGGGCCGTTACTTGACAACAGCGGCACCGGCATGGACAGCTGCAAAACGTTCAACATCAGCTCAGCGTCAGCCATTGTGGCAGCGGCGCAAGGCGTCCCCATGGCCCGCCACGGCGCCCGCGCCATCACCTCGACGTGCGGCACGGTGGACATGGCCGAGGCGTTAGGCGTCGATGTGGAGTGCAATGCCAGCCAGGTGGCCAAGAGTATTTCTGAAGCCAACATCGGCTTGTTCAACGGCATGAGCCCTGCCATACACCCCCGAGCCCTGGGGCGCATCCTCTCCCAAATTCACTTTGGCACCACCTTGAACATCGCCGCCTCGCTGGCCAACCCCGCCATGCCGAATCACGGCGTGCGGGGCGTCAATGCACCGGAGATGATCCTGCCGGTCGCCCGGGTAATGCGCGCCATCGGCTACCGGCGGGCCCTGGTGATCCACGGCGAGGTCGCCGGCACGGACATGGGTATGGATGAAGCGTCGGTATGCGGCATTACCCGCGGCGCGGAACTGACCGCCGACGGCACCATTCTCCCCTTCACTATCGATCCATCCCGCCTGGGAATGCCCATCCATGCGCCAGTCGAATTGAATCCAGAACCGGACCGGCTGACGGAGGCCAGACGTTTCGTGGCCCTGATCCGCGGGCTGGAAAACGGCAACAGCCCCCGTCGACAGGCAATCTTGCTCAACACCGCCTTGATCTTCAAGGTATCCGGAAAAACCGAAACCATAGACGCCGGCATGGAGATGGCCGCCTCAGCCATCGACAGCGGCCGCGCCTATGCCACCCTGGAGAAATGGGTGGTCTCCCAAAATCGGACGCCGGCCGAAGGCCTGGCACGGCTTCGGACCCTGAGCTGAAGGGGGAAATGTCATGCAATGGATGTTGACGGAAGTGGGCGTTTTGACGCAGCGGCCCTCCAAACCGGGGCCGAAGCAGCTGGCGGACGGCTGGGTGCGGCTCAAGGTGCACTACTGCGGCATCTGTCGCACCGACGCCAAGATGTGGCACCAGGGGCATCGGGATCTGATGTTGCCCAGGGTGCCGGGTCACGAAATTGTGGCCGTGGATGCAGCGGATCGGCCGGTTGTGCTCTGGCCCGGAACCGCCTGCGGCACCTGCCGGTATTGCCGGGCGGAACGTGAAAATCTCTGCGACCACATGCAAATCATGGGCTTTCATTTCGATGGCGGCTTCAGCCATGACCTGATCGCACCCGCCGCCAGTTTGATTCCGATCCCGGCGGCGATGCCGCCTCACCTGGCCTGTTTGGCGGAACCGGTGGGGTGTGTGCTCAACGCCCTGGAGCAAATCCGGTTGCGACCCACCGAGCGCTTGCTCATCGTCGGCGGCGGCACTTTAGGCCTGATCGCCGCCCTGGCGGCCCAAGACCTGAAGGCCAAACCAATCGTAATCGAAAGGCGGCCTGAAAAAATCCACAAGGCCTCCCCTTTTCTGAAATGCGCACAACTGACCTGCCTGCCGGCGCCGCCGCGGGAGCCTTTCGACGCAGCCATCAATGCGTGCCCGGATCCTGCTGCACTCCAACAGGCCATCACCCTGCTGGTCAGGGGCGGCCGTTGTGCCTTTTTCAGTGGGTTGGCACCCACCCCCCCTCTGGGTAACAGTGAGATCAATCTGCTGCATTATAAGGAACTGACCGTTATCGGGGCTTACGGTCTCACCCGACGGCATATGGCGGCGGCACTGGCGCTCATCGGCCGGTACCCGGCGGAACTGAATCTGCTGGTGGAATCCATTTTACCCCCGGAGACCCTGCCGGAACTTCTTCCACAGGTGCTGGCCGGTGGCGCTTTCAAGTATATCCTGGATTACACCGGCAGACACGGCTGCTAAAAAATTTCAGACTGCAAGACTTCGATTTAGAAAAGCCTCGTAATCTCGTCGGTGTCGAACCGTGGCCACGCCACCGGGTCGTCCTCCTCATGGGCCTCGATGCCCGGATCCGCCGCCACCACTTCGCCTATGACCGTGCCGGCGATCTCCAGTTCCCGCAAGCGGACCAGGAGTCTTTCGACATTTTTCGACCGGCAGCAGCAAGGTGGTCAACAACCAGCGCGGCGTTTGCCCGGCGGCAGGGGCAACCCGGCACGCACGATGGCACGCAGTTCGTCCAGATCTCGAATCCGGTAGTCGCAGTCGGCGCCTGTCAGTCGCGGGTCATCCGAGGGGGCGAGCAGCACAGTCATGGCCCCGGCAGCCCGGCCGGCTTGCATGTCCAGGATGAAATCCCCTACCACCATTACTTCGTGGGGATCGACGCCCAAATGTTCGGCGGCGTGACGGACGCCGTCGCCGGCGGGTTTGGGCGGCATGGGATCGTCGCGGGTGAGGATCAGGTCGAAATCGGCCGGGGCCGCCCCGTTGAAGTTCTCCAGGGCCCGCAATACGGCCTCCCGGCTGTTGCGCGTGAGGATCGCCACTTTCAGGTCGTGCGACTTGAGCCAGTGCACCAGCGCTTCGGCCGTATCGTTGGGGCGCGAGGCCGCCGCGCCCGCGGCTTCGAATCGATCCAGCGCCGCTTGCGCCTGCTGCCGCTTCCCGGGGTCCACGATGCCGTGGATAAACTCCAGCACCGGCATGCCGGCCGGGCACCCCAACTGCCCGCGGATCACCCCGAAATCCAATGCGCCCGGCTGTGTCAGCGTGCCGTCGAAATCGAACACCACCAACCGGAGGCGATAGCCTATTGCGGCGGTCATGGCCGCAGACCCGCCCTCCGGATCAACCGGGGCCTATTTAATTTTGCTGAACTGATCGTGCCAAGCACATTTGTTGCAAAATGTTTCGGTGCCATCGCTGATCTCCGGGCAACTATCCCCATCCACTCCCTCATCGAAACACACCTCGCCGTTCCGACACTCGAATTCATAGATATCATATGCGTCGTCGGGATTCTTGACATAAAATCGCCGGCAACCGCATTGCGGGCATTTGGACTCTGCCATACCGCACCTCCTTCAAAAGGGGCAAACCGC
>JAGTVD010000107.1 GCA_018224505.1 Desulfatitalea sp.
ACCGCATCCGCCGGACGATTCACGTCGATCAGGAAAAAATTGGCCTGACTGGGGAAATAGCGCAATCCTCGCCGGCCCAGTTCCTCATAGAAAAAGTCCAGTCCCTGGTGCACCGTTTCCAGTGTGCGCGCCAGAAAATCGGTATCGTCCAGGGCCGCCGTGGCACCCAACTGGGCCAGGCTGTTCACATTGAACGGCATGCGCACACGCTGGAGCCATTGGGCCAATGCCGCGGGCATCACGCCATAGCCGACCCGCAAACCTGCGAGACCGTAGGCCTTGCTGAAAGTGCGCAACGTCACCACTGGAGGCGTTGCATCGAGATAGTCGATGCCGGAAGCGCAATCGGAATCACGGACGAACTCAAAGTAGGCCTCGTCCACCACCACCACCACGTGCGGGGGCAATGCGGCCAGAAACCGCTCGAAGGCCTCCCGGCCAACGGCGGTGCCAGTGGGATTGTTGGGTTGGCATACGAAAACAAGACGGGTTCGGGGGCTGACATGGGCCAACATTCCCGGCAGATCGATGACCAGATCCTTCAGCGGCACCTTCACTGTAACCGCGCCGGCACTCTGGGCCACGATGGTGTACATCAGAAAGGAGGGGTCGGGCACCACCACTTCATCCCCGGGTTGCAGAAGCACCCGGGCCAACATGCCCAGCAGATCGTCCGATCCGTTGCCCGGCACGATCTGCTCCGGTGCGACCTCAAGGTGCCTGGCCAGGGCGTGCACCAGCTCAAAGCCGGCCCCGTCCGGGTAGCGATGCAGCTTGGCGACGCCTTGACCGATGGCCGCCAGGGCCTTGGGTGATGGCCCCAAGGGGTTCTCGTTGGAGGCCAGCTTGATCGAATCGGCGATGCCATATTCGCGTTCCAACGTCTCGATGGGCTTGCCCGGTACGTAGGGTGCGATATTTTGGATGTATCCCGGTACGGGAGGCATAACAGGCATGGTGTCACCTATTGGCGCAGCTCACAGGGCCGCTTTGACGCCCTCTTCCATTGCCTTGATATTCAATGGAATCAACTTGGGTTTCTGGCTGAATTCCAGCTCGATGCAATGTTTGAGCGTATCGATGGAGACCAGCTTTGAACGGGCCACGAAGGCCGCCAGGGCAACGATGTTGGCCGCCTTGCCGTTGCCCACGCTGGCGGCGATGTCCTGGGTGGCCACCTTCAGTTCATCCACATCGGTGCGGCCGGAATCAACCGGGATCAGCGAAAGGTTGATCAGCACCACCCCGCCCGGCTTGATGACCGGGGCGAACTTCTCCAGCGAAGGGCGGTTCATGGCCACCAGGTGGGTGGGGTTCTTGATGATGGGCGACCCGATGGGCTGAGTGCCGATCACAACAGTACAATAAGCTGTCCCACCGCGCATTTCCGGTCCATAGGAAGGGATCCAGGCCACCTCGTAACCCTCTTCCATGGCCGCATGGGCCAGCAGCTTTCCAATGAGCAATATACCTTGTCCGCCAAATCCGGCGAACATCACTTCGCTTTGCATGGCATCTCCTTTGGCTCGGCGTCAGGTGTCTTGACATCCCCCAGGGGATAGTAGGGCAGCATCACATCCTCGGTCCATTGAATCGCCTCCGGTGGCGTCATGCCCCAGTTGGTCGGACAGGTGCTCACCACCTCCACCAAAGAAAAACAGCGCTTTTCCATCTGATAGGTGAAGGCCTTCAGGATCGCCTTCTTGGCTTTCTGGATATATTTGGGCCGGATCACCGTCTGGCGGGTGATATAAGCCGGCGTCACCAGGGCCGATAGCAGTTCCGCCACCCGGATGGGCATACCGACCTCCTCGGTTTTGCGGCCGAAGGGGCTGGTGCTGCTACGTTGATTGGGCATGGTGGTGGGCGCCATCTGCCCGCCGGTCATGCCGTAGATGGCATTGTTGACGAATATGGTCGTAAACTTTTCGCCCCGGTTGGCGGCATGGATGATTTCACCCATGCCGATGCTGGCCAGGTCGCCGTCACCCTGGTAGGTGAACACCATCAAGTCGGGCCGTACGCGTTTGATGCCCGTGGCCATGGCCGGCGCGCGGCCATGGGCCGCTTCCTGGAAATCGCAATCGATATAGTTGTAGGCCAGCACGGCGCAGCCCACCGGCGCAATGCCCACCGTTCGCCCTCGAATGCCCAACTCGTCGATGGTTTCGGCCACCAGGCGATGGATTACGCCGTGGGTACAGCCCGGGCAGTAGTGGGTCGGCTGGTCGAACAACGCTTGGGGTCTCTGGAATGTCTTTGCCATTGGATTTGCTCCTTATCAGGCGCGCTGGGGATCAGCGACGGGAATCGTCCGATGCCAATGTGGCGGTGACCACTTCGATGATCTCTTCGGGTGTGGGCACTTCCCCGCCGCACTTGCCGTACCATTGAACCGGTCGGGCGCCCCGGACGCTGCGCTCGACGTCTTCCACCATCTGTCCCATACTCATCTCGACGCTCAACACCGCGCGACAGCTCTCCTTGCGGGCCGCCTGTCTGATGGCCGCTTCGGGAAAGGGGAAAAGGGTCTGGGGGCGGATCAGTCCCACTTCGATGCCCTGCTCCTTGAGCGTGTTGACCGCGGTTTTGCAGACCCGGCTCATGGTGCCATATGAGACGATCAGGGCCTGGTAGTCCCCGTCGGTATTGTAATCTTCATAACGCACTTCCTCGGCTTTCATGCGCTCGTACTTGGCCCGCAGGTCCATGTTGTGATCGTTCAACAAGGTGGCGTTCAGGTACAGGGATCGCACCAGATTGCGGGTTTTGCTCTTGCGGTGGTCCATGCCATTGGAGGCCCAACTATCCTTGTTGCTCGGCTCGCTGCGCAAATGGTCCGGGAACTCCACCGGCTCCATCATCTGGCCAATGAGCCCGTCGCCCAGAATCATCACCGGGTTGCGGTACTTTTCGGCCAGCGGAAAAGCCTGCATCACCATCTCCGCCGCTTCCTGGACACTGGCAGGGGCCATGACCAGCAGACGGCAATCGCCGTGGCCGATCCCTTTGGTCGCCTGCAGGTAGTCCGCCTGGGACGGTAAAATGCCCCCTAATCCGGGACCGCCACGCATGATATTGACAAACACTGCCGGCAGTTCTGCGCCGCACAGATAGCTGATGCCTTCACTCATGAGGCTGATGCCGGGACTGGAGGAGGTGGTGAACACCCGCACGCCGGCGCCGGCCGCGCCGAAGATCATGTAGGCTACGGCCACCTCGCTCTCCCCCTGCAGGAAAACCCCGTTGACTTCCGGCATGCGCCAGCACAGATATTCCGCCACTTCGGACTGGGGGGTGATGGGGTAGGCGAAGTAGTTGAGGCAGCCCGCCCGGATAGCCGCCTCGGCAATGGCTTCGTTGCCTTTCATCAATACCTTGGGCATATTTTCACTCCCTCGATGTCATGGTGCAATCGCCGGACACCGTCGTTCCGGATCACATCCAGGACCGTTCATGGATAATGGAATCGTTAACTGCGTCATTGAATAGCGCCGGACTCAGCGATCCGGACACGGTTCGGCATCCGCCTTTTCGGTGATGCTGATGGCCACATCCGGGCACATCGTGCAGCAGATGGCGCAAAGGATACAATCCTCGGGCCGTGCCTGATAGGCCGGGAAATATCCCATGTTGTTGACCTGGTCGGAGAGTTCCAGCACCTTTTTGGGGCATACCATCACGCACAGACCACATCCCTTACACCGGTTCAGCTCAATATGATAGCAATACGCCATACCACTTTCTCCTTTGACATTTCTATACGACCGGATGCAATGGCTCCGGTTTTTTCCAGGGGGGCACTAATTGTCTGCGAATGGTCAAGACAGGGCAATCCATGGCCAGATGGGCGATTTGCGGCAACAGCGCCTCTGCGGCCGTCATGCACACCAGCGGCAGTCCGCTGGCATCCGCCAAGTCCCGCATCAGCGCATATCCCTGGCCGATATGGTCCGGCAAGGTTTCGTCCATCATATGGGCATTGCCGATCCAACCGGTCACCGTTTGACGCGACGCCGCCTCGATGGCCGCGCGCATATCCAGGCAAGCGGCAACCGTATCGGTGTTGGGCCGGAAAGGGTTAACCACCTGAAGCATCTGGATCGCGCGGTTGGCAGCATCGAACGCTTCGGCCAGGGCCGACAGCACCCTGGCGCCCACATGATCCCCCCCCACATCCAGGAGCGCCAAATCACCCGGATCACGGATCAGTCCAGCCACCTGGGGCATCAAAATCGGCAAATCGGCCTGGAGCCACCCTTCCGGGGGCAAAATCATCTCTATCCCCAAGGTTTCCAGCGAACGCCGTGCTTCGCGGGTGCGAAAGTAGGGATTCACCAGATCCAGATCGGCCACCCGCACCCGGTGCCTTGCCGTGCGTTGCGCCACCGCCAGATTGATGGCCACCTCGGTCTTGCCACTGCCGTAGTTGCCGACGATGATAACGATACCATTGAGATCGATGTCGGTGGGCATGCCTGACGAACACTCCTCGGACGACCGCGCCTCTAATCGGCTTAAAGCGGGTTTTCTGGTGCCAACCGGGCAATGGGCAATGGCTGCCTGCCCGCTGAACACCATTCACAACAGTCCGCCAACTTATTGGCTTCGTGCGAGCGTGTCAAGGATTTTGGTGTGATGGACAGCGTTTCACTAAGAACTGTTTCGTTTTTGATGGATGGGACACCTTGGTTTGACATTTAGCATTGGCCGTTTGACATTGTCTTTGCCCATTGAGGTTATTGCAATCCGTGGGTGGTTTGGCTATTTAATGTCCATTCAGAATAGGCAGGACGATCCCATTCCGATCATATTAATGGGTAACCAGGGAAGGAATCCACGCATGCCAGAGGTAACCTTGGGGATCGAACAGTTGGTGGCGGCGCCTCCCCCCCAACTGAAAGGCGCGCGGTTGGGACTGTTGTGCAACAGCGCCTCGGTGGACCACCACCTGGCGCACGCCCGACATTTGGTGCATGACTGTTTCGGAACGCAGCTGGTGCAGCTTTTTTCACCCCAGCATGGCCTGTTCGCCGAACGCCAGGACAACATGATTGAATCGGAACACCGCCGCGACCCCTGGTTGAACATACCGGTCCACAGCCTCTACAGTGAAACCCGTATGCCCACCGAGGCGATGCTGGCCCCCATCGATGTTCTCCTGGTGGATCTTCAGGATGTCGGCACCCGGGTCTACACCTTCATTTATACGCTTTCTTATTGCATGGAAGCAGCCCGCCTTTTCGGCAAAAAAATTGTGGTGCTGGATCGCCCCAATCCCATCGGCGGAAGAGCGGTTGAGGGCAACCTGCTGGAACCGGCCTGGTCTTCCTTCGTGGGTCGTTATGCAATGCCCATGCGCCACGGCATGACCATCGGGGAACTGGCCCTGATGTTCAACGGCGCCTTCGGCATCGGATGTGACCTGGACGTGATTCCACTCCAAGGCTGGCGCCGGGAGATGCATTTTCACGAGACCGGCCTGCCCTGGGTGGCCCCCTCGCCCAACCTGCCCAACCCTGTATCCGCACTGGTCTATCCGGGCCAAGTCATCTGGGAGGGCACCAACGTGTCGGAAGGACGCGGCACCACCCAACCGTTTGAGCTGTTCGGTGCACCTTTCCTGAACCCGGATGCCATTCTGCGGCACCTGGAGGGATCGGTCCTGCCGGGAATGGTGCTGCGGCCCATGGAGTTTTTACCCACAGCCCATAAATGGCAGGGCCGGGTTTGTCACGGATTTCAAATCCATGTGACCGACCCGGTACGCTTTCGACCCTACAAAACCAGCTTGGCACTGCTCCAGGCGATTTTGCGACATCACCCCGAGGCGTTCGAGTGGAAGCAGCCGCCTTATGAATATGAGTTTGAACGGTTGCCCATCGACCTGATCCTCGGCGACCAAGCCATACGAACCCACCTCTGCGCCATGATGCCCATCGAT
This sequence comes from Desulfatitalea sp., assembly GCA_018224505.1. Taxonomy (GTDB): domain Bacteria; phylum Desulfobacterota; class Desulfobacteria; order Desulfobacterales; family Desulfosarcinaceae; genus Desulfatitalea. The sequence continues at coordinate 5,945 of JAGTVD010000107.1, forward strand.
GATTTGGAACGGTCCTGGCAGGACGGGCTGAACGCGTTCGAGGCGCTGCGCAGGGACTATTTACTCTATTAATAGTTAATTGATAATGTTACCCCTTAAAACGATTCCTGCAATAAAAGGCATATACCATTGGCGATTTCAAAGGATCACCCGCACTGGCAGCGGATGCAATTCAAAGGCAACAAAGTGTGGATAGCCACGAATGAAGACCAGCAGCCGTTACAGGAGAATGGCAAGGTACTGGTCAAATACCAACTGAACCAGCCGCATGAATATTGGGTACACCCCTCGAAAGTGAGCCCTCTGGAAGCCGACGGTTCAGCCGCGCCTCATTCTGGTGCCCGGGGCGAAAAACGAGAAGCCGCCAAAGGCAAGAAAACGGCGCGTTCCGTGCCTCAAGCAACGGTCAGTGAAGACGCATGTGCGCGGGCCATTTGCATCTACACCGATGGCGCCTGCTCCGGCAATCCGGGGCCCGCGGGCATCGGTGCGGTGCTGCGCTACAAGGGGAAAAGCAAGGAAATTTCACGCTATATCGGAATGGCAACCAACAACATCGCGGAATTGGAGGCCATCCGGGTAGCGTTGGAGGAGGTGAAAAACCGTGCGTTGCCGGTGATTTTGTTCACCGACAGCAGTTATGCTATGGGACTACTGACGAAGGAGTGGAAAGCCAGGGAGAATCAGGTCCTGGTCCAGCGGCTGCGGGACCTGGCCGCAACCTTTCGACAACTGACCTTTGTCAAGGTCAAGGGACACGCCGGCCATCCGGACAATGAACGGGCGGACCGACTGGCGGTGCAATCTTTGAACGGCAAGAGATAAAAAAACCCCTTTCACCTGCAAACGCGACGGCGCAGAGCCACGAACGGCTTCGGCGCCGAAGGCTGTTTTAGACGAAGGGGGTTCGCAGAGTTCTTCTAAAGCAAGTATTACGCTTTATCGGACTTGAGGGTCTCGATCTCTTTTTTCAGATCGTCGATCTCCTTTTTGTATGCTGCGGGATCTGCTTCGGGTTCGGCCGTTTCAGGCTCGTCTTTCTTCCAGGTATCTTTCAACTCATCAAAGCCCAGGTAGATGGCCAAACCGCCACCCAGCAAGAGCATAATGGGTATGGCTCCTGCCAGGAGCTGAAGAAATGCCGGAAACCAGACCGTCAAACCGATGAGACCGATCACTGCCGCAATTGCGCCGCCGATTAACGTTTTCATAAAAAACCCACCTCCTTGTAATTAGAAAACAAAAGTCTTTTTTTGACACCCTAAATAAGACCTGCAAACCTGATGTAAAGGACCTTGGTACTGAAGAAGGGCCTGATCCCGCAACGCTTCTGGAATGCATGCCCTTTAACCGATGATCACTGTTTCGTGTAGGTACAGACGCTTACCATATGCCCCCGGTCTGCGCAAGCCTATTTTTGACCGTAGCGCAAGGCGCATCCTTCACCTGAAATCGATCAACATAATGAATGTCTAAAAAATAATGCCAAATGTCAATTGCCAAATAAAGGTGTTCCTTCGATTGTTGAACGGTTACCATCCCCCATTAGAAATTTGGGTTTTGTCATTTGACATTTCCCGCAACGGTCCTGCACGCCTTTGATGAAGCTCTGTATCCTTTATATCCTCAATTGCAAATGGCGGTCAACTCTGATAGTTTTCAATTCTACAAAAGATCTGTATTTTAAGAAAACACCTGAAAAAAAGGTAGGTTTTTTTTCATGCCTGGAACCAACAACCCCTCAACGGGGACATGGCGGGAAAAATGGCGCCGAATAATCATGGGTTTGCTCAAGGGAACCCATCAGCACTTTTTATTCCACCTGCCGTCACGCTCCGGCCTGCTCCCATGGTTGTTCACTCGGTTTTTCCATGGCATTTCCGTTGAACCGCACCATCTTGAGATCCTGCGGCAGCTGCCCCCGGATGCCGTGGTGGTTTATACCATTAAATACCGCACCTATTTCGAATACCTGTTCTATCATACCCGGTATCGGAGGGAGAAGGTGCCGGTGCCTGAGTTGGGTTTTGGATTGCGGCCCTGGCTGATTCAACCGGTTTCGCGGGTATTGCGCAGCATGCTGGCACATGTGTACTGGTTGGCCGCACGCAACCAATGGTTGGACCCTTACGCCGGCGGATATTGGCGCCAGATGCTGCTCGACGGCCGGGCAGCCATTCTGCCCCTGGTTGAGAAACATGGCTTTTATCGCCGTTTTGTCAAATCCCAGGCCGATCCGCTGCGTTTTCTGATCGAACTGCAACAAACCATCGATCGTCCGATATACCTGATTCCCCATTTGATGTTTTTCAGCAAGCATCCCGAACAGGCCTTGCCCCGCTTGCGGGATGTGATGTTCGGCACCGAGCAGCGCCCGGGACTTCTGCGCCGCACACTGACCATGTTCCGCCAGCCGGGTAAGGTGTTTGTGGAAATCAGTCAACCGTTGAATCTGAGGCAGTTTTTATCGTCCTCGGCCATGACTGAAAACAATCCCGAATACCAGGCACTTCTTTTGCGTCGCCAATTGCTGCACCAGCACAATCGCCACCGTCAAAGCATCACCGGCCCGGTGATCAAATCCCACGAAGAGTTCAAGGAGAGCATCCTGTCCGGACAGCGCCTTCGGGAATTCATGGCCCACCACTGCGAAAGCCGCAGCCAATCCTTGCGCGAAGTGCGCAAACAGGCCGACGGCTACCTGGACGAGATTGCCGCCAAGTACAATCCCACCTTTGTCAATTTTGCCTGCATGCCGGTCAATTGGCTGCTCAACACCATGTACGATGGTATGGTAGTGGACAAAGAAGGCCTGCAACGCGTCAGGACCATGGCCCGCAAAGGCCCGCTCATTCTGATTCCGTGCCACAAGAGCCACATGGATTACCTCATCCTCTCCTACATGCTCTATATGAACAACATGCCCGCCCCCCATATCGCCGCAGGCAAGAATCTCTCCTTCTGGCCCATGGGACCCATATTTCGGGCCGGCGGCGCCTTTTTCATTCGCCGTTCCTTCAGCGGTGCCGCGATATATTCAAGGATCTTTGCCGAATATATCCACAAGTTGCTGGAGGATGGGTTCAATATCGAGCTTTTCATCGAAGGCGGCCGCAGCCGCACCGGCAAGTTGCTGATGCCCAAACTGGGTTTCCTCACGCTGCTGCTCAATGCCTTCAAAGCCGGGGCATGCGAGGATATGATCTTCGCCCCGATCTTCATCGGCTACGACCAGGTGGTCGAAGAAACCGCTTACCTCGAAGAAGTCACAGGCGGCAAAAAGGAGCCTGAAAGCCTCTCCAAGGTGTTCCAGGCCCGTCGTTTCCTTAAGAGACGCTACGGCAAGATCTACATCAACTTTCACCAGCCCATATCCTTGAAGGAGCTGCTGGAGGCCAACGACCTGGACCTGGCCTCGATGAACAACAAGGATCAAAACGCGTTGTGTCGTAATCTGGGCTGGCGGGTGATCAATGCCATCGATCAAGCCAGTGTGGTCACTCCCCATGCCCTGGTGGCATCGGCGGCGCTCAACTGCGCCTCACTGCGTTTCGGTACCGATGAGCTGATGCAGATTGTGGAGATCTACACCGCACTGCTCTTCGCCCAAAAAGCCAAGCTGACCGAAACGCTGATGATGGATCCCCCCCGGGCGTGCGCCCAGGCCCTGGAGAACTACGTCCAACGCAAAATCATCGAGGTGGCGGTCACGGACAAAAATGCGCCGCCCGAATCAACGCAATACCTACTGCCGGCCCACAAGCGACTCCAGCTTGAATATTACAAGAACAACTGCATTGCCTATTTTGTGCCGGCCGCCGTTACCGCCGCAGCCATTCTGGAAAAAGACGCCTTCCAGTTTTCCGCTGCCGACCTGCATGATCGATACCGTTTCCTGCAAAATTTCTTCAAGTATGAGTTCGCCTTCGACCTGGACCAAAGTGGTGAGCGGTTTGTGCGCAAGAGCATCAAGGCATTCATCGACGAGGCCATGCTGATCCCCCACCCAACGCTGCCGGACACCTACCAGATCACTGCTGCCGGATTCCGCAAGCTGAAGCTCTTTGCGCGATTTCTATTGACCTACTTCGAATCCTACTCGGTGGTGCTCAGCTACTACAAGCAGACCCCTCGCAGCGAGAGCAACGCCAAGGACCGTTTGAAAAAAATCCAGGCCCTGGGCAAGGCAATGCTCCGCAACCATGAATTGGTGCTGGCCGAATCGCTGTCCAACATCAACTATGACAACGCCATCAGCTTTTTCACCACCAACGGCGTCCGGGGTGCTGAAAACAGCGACCAGATCGAAATGTTCGAGCAGACGATCCGCAAATTTCTGTTCCTGATCAAACAATGAAAGCCCTGATCCTCGCCGCCGGCCGGGGCACGCGCCTGTTGCCGTTCACCCGGCACACACCCAAGCCGTTGTTCACCATCGGTGGACAACCGGTGCTCGCCCTGGTGCTGGAACGACTACGGCAGGCCGGATGCAAAGCGGTGGTGATCAACACCCATCACCTTCACGCCCGGGTTGAGGCAGTGGCCCACGCACGGGATTACGGAATGGCACTGCAAACCGTCCACGAACCGGAGATACTGGGCACCGGCGGCGCCATCCGCAACGTGGCCGCCTTCTGGTCCGATGGCCCGCTGTTGGTGGTCAATGCCGACATCGTCAGCGACATCGACCTGGCGGCGCTCTGGCATTGCCACCGGCGTGACGGCCATCCCGTCACCATGGCCATGCATGACCATTCCGAGTTCAACTCCGTGACCGTGGATGGAAACGATTTCGTCATGGGATTCGGCCCCGGCCCGATCACGGATGGCGCCCAGCGCCGGATGGCCTTCACCGGCATCCATGTGCTGGAGCGCCAAGTGCTCGATTTCCTGCCCCCTTCCGGGCCCGCGCACATCATCGACGCCTACACGCGGATGATTCAGGCCGGTGTGCGCATCAAGGCCCATCGGGTCCGCGATCACTACTGGCGCGATATCGGCACCCCGGCTGCTTACCAGAAGACCGTTTACGAACAGATGGCGCCCGCGGCCTTTGCCGCTGCCTTCGGATCGCCGCCCCCCGGCCCGATTCTGCGTCAACCACTGCAGGGCGACGGCTCCGAGCGCCGCTGGTACCGGCTCACCGCCGGCGGTAAAAACCTGATACTGGCCGACCATGGCATTCGTACTGCGGTTGATGCGCGTCAAGAGGTGGATGCCTTCGTTGACATCGGCCGCCACCTGCGCGCCCGGGGCGCTGCCATACCCCGCATCCACAGCCATGACGCATTCGCCGGGCTGGTGTTTCTGGAGGATTTGGGTGATTGCCATTTGCAGGTGGCCGTCCGGCAACGACCGGCGGATGAGGTGCCCCGGCGCTACCGCCAGGTCATCGATCAATGGCTGACCATGGCCATCGAAGGCGCCCGGGGCTTCGACACCGACTGGACCTATCAGAGCGCATGCTATGACCGCCCGCTGATCCTGGAACGGGAGTGCCGTTATTTCATGGAAGCGTTTATCCAGAACTATATGGGCTTGGCCGAACCGTATGCCGACCTTGCAGCCGAGTTCGAACACCTGGCCGACCACGCCATAGCCGATGGCTGTATCGGATTCATGCACCGGGATCTGCAATCACGCAACATTATGGTAGGGCAGGAGGGTATCGGTTTCATCGACTTCCAGGGCGGTCGGCTTGGCCCGTTGCAATACGATCTGGCCTCCCTGCTCATCGATCCCTATGTGGCATTGCCATTACCATTGCAGGAATCGCTGCTGGCATATGCCGCCCGGGCCTTCCATGCGCGTACCGGCGCGCCGGAGGACCGATTCCGGCGCGGCTATGTCAGTTGTGCCATAACCCGCAACTTGCAAATATTGGGCGCCTTCGCCCATCTGACACAGGTTAAAGGAAAGCCCTATTTTGCATCCTATATCCCGGATGCCCTGGCCGCCTTGCGCCACCGCCTGGCTGCCCCTGAACATTTGCACCTGCCCCGACTCACAACCCTGGTGGCGCGTATCGCCCTCCCACCCCGCACCAAAATATAAGGAGGATTGCCATGTCAACCATCTCTGTCATGCTCAATGGCCTTCCAGGCAATGTGGCCCGGGTCATCGCCGACCACATCATGGCCGACCCGGCGCTGAATCTGATCCCTTTCAGCTTCACCGGACCGGATATTGATGCGCCCCACTGCCATGTGGCCGGCAAACCCATCATGCTGATCCGCCCCGAAGCCCACGATTCGATGATCACGGAAATCCTGACCGGCCACGCACCTTTCATCACCGTCGATTTCACCCATCCCACAGCGGTCAACGCCAACGCCGATCTCTACTGCCGCCGCGGATTACCTTTCGTGATGGGCACCACCGGCGGCGATCGCGACACCTTGGTCCGCAGTGTCACCGACAGCGGCAACCTGGCCGTCATCGCGCCCAACATGGCCAAACAGATTGTGGGTTTTCAGGCCATGATGGCCCATGCAGCGGAGACCTTTCCCAACCTGTTCAAGGACTACCGTTTGGCCATCCGGGAGAGCCACCAAGCCGGCAAGGCGGACACCAGCGGAACCGCCAAAGCCATGGTGACCTACTTCAACCGCATGGGGATCCCATTTACAACAGACCAGATTGAGAAGGAACGCGACCCCGAGCGCCAGGCCAACACCTGGGGTGTACCGCCCGAACACCTTGCCGGCCATGCCTGGCACACTTACACCCTCACCTCCCCCGACGGCACCGCGACGTTTGAGTTCACCCACAACATCAATGGGCGCGACATCTACGGTGAAGGCACGCGGGATGCGGTGCGCTTTCTGGCGGACAAAGTCCAGTCAGGAGAAAAGGGTCAGGTCTATTCCATGATAGATGTACTCAAGGCGGGAGCAAACTTGTGAGATTGTCGGTCGCGTCGCCCTGTCTTTTCACGAGCCCTGGGGCAGCGGCGGCAGCGGAACATGCAGCACCCCGCAGACGGCGCGCAGCAATTCACCCTCTTCGATGGTAATGACACCGTCATGGGCCATGGTGGCCAGCAACCCCTGGATCATCTCCTGCTTGGCCGGCAATGCCAATCCGTCCAATGCACCCAGGGCGATGTCCAGCGCCTCCGTCCAGCGTTCCGGGGGGTGGTAACCCGGCGCATGGCGGGTGGAGTAGAGCGTGGCCATGCCGGTGCGATACGCTTCCCGGGCAGCCGTCGGATTGTCGTGACCGTGCAGCGCGACGACAGCGAATAGGGACGCCAGCGCCTCTGCGCACGCCTTGAGTGCAACACGCCCGCCAGGCCGCGCCCGACCCGGCTTCAGGATATCGGTCACATGCCTGGTCAGCAAACGGCCCAGGGCGTATTCGAACACTGTTACCCGGCCGTCTATCTGGACCAGCTCCGAGACCAGCGGCAACAAGGCCTTGAGCGATTCCGGCGAACAGCGGCGCAGGGCCGGGATAGCCAGATCCATCAACGGCAGGCGGTGACGTGGATCCAGGGCCGCCGCCAGAGGCGCCAGTGTTTCCACACGCATCATGCCGCCTACGCTGATCCGACCCCCCAGATGATCCAAGTGCGCCGCCGCCGCATTCGCATCCTCGCCCAGCAACAGCGCCAGCAACAAAGGGACCACCGCCTCGCTGTCGTGAGCGGCATCGTAGAGGGCCTTGGGCAGCGCTTGACGCAATTGGGCCGCCAGAGCCAAACGCATCGGGTCGGGGTGCTCCAGATCCGCCAATAACGCGGCGCTAACAACCGTCTGCGCAATGGCACCACCGGCGCCGGGCATGGATTCCATGCCTGGAATGGCGGGGGTTGCCACGCGGCCCGCCGTCTTATGCGCCGCCGATGCAGCGGCAGCGGCGGCGTCTTTCTGATCTTGCCAGGCGATCTGCTTGCGGAGGGTTTCGATCTCCTCCGGGCGAAACGCCGGATCGATGGCCCGGATGCGACGATCAAGCGGGGGGTGCGTGGCCCACCAGGCAATGAGCGACCGCATGCCGTTGGCAAAGAGCATGTGACTGACTTCCTCGGTGTCGCTGGCCGTCAAACGCGCTCCGCCGCTCAGGGCGGCAATCTTCTTCAACGCCCCGGCAATGCCCGCGGGCTGCCGGGTGAACTGCACCGCCGCCGCGTCCGCCAGAAACTCGCGCTGCCGGGACACCGATGCTTTGATCAGACGGCCGAAGAAAACCCCGATATACCCCAGTAGAAACAGAGCCAAACCCAACATCACCACGGCCCCGCCGCCACGGTTTCCGCCGCGCGAACGGCCGCTGCCGTGCAGCAGGAATCGGCCGATGACACCAATGGCCAGGATGCCGAACAGCACGCCCATCAACCGAATATTGAGCCGCATATCACCATTGACGATGTGGCTGAACTCGTGGGCCACCACCCCTTGCAGCTCATCCCGGTTCAGACGATCCAATGTGCCCCGGGTCACCGCCACCACGGCATCCGTTGGCGCATAGCCGGCGGCGAAGGCATTGATGCCCGACTCCTTCTCCAACACAAAAATCTGGGGCGTGGGCACCCCGGAGGCCAGAGCGACCTCCTCCACCACGTTCCGCAGCCGGCGCAGTGGAGCGTCGGTCGTATCCGGCATCACCGGCACCCCGCCCAGGCCCATGGCCACGACCGCGCCACCGGATGCCAGGCTGGCGACACGAAAGGCCGTGGCTCCGGCGATGAGGGCCAAGGTGGCCAGAGAGATGCCCGCCATCACGCCCTTGTTACGCCCAAGCCCCTCCCAACCGCTGTCCAGAAACCCCATGGCAAGGGCCACTGCCAGATTGACGCCGGCGATGATGGCCAAAACGGCCAGAACAAACAACACCACCAGCAGGCCGGTCCGCCGCCGGGCGCGCTCTTGATGCTCGAAAAAGTTCATTTGAACGATACGCGGGGCGCTTCGCGCTTGACCGGATCATCGATCTCCAGCAGCGCGGCGGGCCCGAAATTGAATGGACCGGCGATCAAATTGCCCGGAAACTGCTCGCGCACGATGTTGTAGGCCATCACGGCATCGTTGAATCCCTGCCGGGAGAAAGCCACCCGGTTTTCCGTGCTGGTCAGCTCCTCGGAAAGCTGCATCATGTTCTGGTTGGCCTTCAGGTCGGGATAGGCCTCGGACAGCGCGAACAGCCGCCCAAGGGCGCCCGACAGCCCCTGCTCGGCCTGGGAAAGGCGTGCGATGGCATCGGGGTCGTCCGGGTGGGCGGCGGCCTCTTTGAGATTACCCACCGCCATGTTGCGCGCCTGGATGACCGCCTCCAAGGTTTCACGCTCATGCTGCATATACCCCTTGGCCACCTCCACCAGATTGGGAATCAAATCGTAGCGCCGGGTCAACTGCACATCGATCTGGGCAAATGCGTTCTTATACCGGTTGCGCAGCGCCACCAGCCGATTGTAAAAAACCACCACCAGAAGAACTGCCACCCCTATAAGGCCTAAAATCCATATCATGGCATTCGTCTCCATTTTTATGATTGTTCGTGAAGAAAGCGCTTGTGCCGACCGCGCCGGCATTGATATGAATCGCATATGATGCCGGATTCTGTCAAACGATGGATCATCTTTCCGATTGCCTGCCTGCTTTTTGTCCTTTCCCAGTTCTATCGGTCCAGCATCGCCGTCATCACCCCGGACCTGATACGGGACCTCTCCGTCTCCCCCAGCGGCCTGAGCCTCATATCGGCCGCTTTCTTCTATGCCTTTGCGTTGACCCAGATCCCCATCAGCATGTACCTGGACGGCATCGGGCCGCGCATCGCCATGACAGCCCTATCCCTGGTTGCCGCTGCCGGTGCACTGGTTTTCGCCACCGGCCATTCGGTCGACTTGCTGGTGGCAGGCCGGGTTCTGATGGGCATTGGCATGGCCTGCAACCTGATGGGTACCCTCAAGCTGATCACCCTTTGGTTCACGCCGCTGCGGTTCGCCACCCTTTCGGCCCTGGTATTTTCCCTCGGCACGCTGGGCAATCTGGTGGCGGCGACACCCCTGGTCGTTCTGGTCCAAGCGCTGGGGTGGCGTCAGGCATTCATGGTCATCGGCGCCGCCAATCTGCTCCTGGCCCTCCTTTTTTACCTTATCGCCCGGGACCGCCCGCAATCGGCGATCGGATCGGACATGCCCGCCGCAACCGGCACTAACGCCCAGACCATGCTGTCCGGACTGGGCCGTCTGCTCCGGGAGAAAGACTACTGGATCATCTCCCTGGGCACCTTTTGCCGCTACGGCATCTTCGCCGCCGTCCAAGCGCTGTGGGCCGGTCCTTTCCTGATTCAGGCCATGGGCATCACACCGGTGTCGGCGGGCAATCTGCTGCTGTTGATGAGCATCGGCCTGCTGGTGGGCAGCCCCCTGTGCGGATGGCTTTCGGACGTGGTTCTGCGCAAGCGCAAAGCTATCGTTGTCACGGGTCTCGTGGCCATGGGCCTGATGCTCGCGCTCTTTACCCGATTGACGCCGGACGCCGGCATGCCCGTCTTCGCGCTGCTCTTCTTCAGCTTCGGGTTTGTCAGCAGCGCCGGCAACATCATGTACACCCACATCAAAGAGCGAATGCCCCCCGCCAATGCCGGCGCCGCCATGACCGGGATCAACTTCTTCACCATGATCGGCGTAGCGGTCTTTCTGCAGGGACTGGGGCATCTGCTGCAGCTGCGGCACCCCCAGGCCGCCCTCGGGGCGGCAGCCTTCACCGAGCTGTTTCTCTTATGCGCCCTCTGCCTGTGGGCCACCGCTGCCGCCTATCTAATGACCCGCGAGACAACCCCGCACAAATAAGTGCGTGCAGCGACACACCCCCGCGACCGGGAGCGCCGGCTTAACTCCCACAAGGCACGCCGGGCCATCTCTTCGGCGTACCTGCAATCACCCTGATTGCCCTGGATTTCCAGCTTGACTCATTCTACCAATTTTGCTAATTTTCCCCAGTCGCTACAGATAGGCTTCAATACCGTTAGGTTTCAATCAGTTGTGTTCCATTACGATTCGCCATCCCGGCCCATCCAAAGGCCCGGCCTGTGTTGTTGCGTGGTGGAACACGCCCCGATCGAAGTGGCAATGACCACTGGTTCCCTATTCACATTTCATAGAGGAGACGAAGATGAAAGCGATGAGCGGCAAAAGTTTTTCCCTGACTACAACCTGGTTGTGTGCTGTTTGCCTGGCCTTGATGCTGACCATGGGCTGCAGTTCCAACACCAATGACCCCGAACCGCCCGCAGATCCTGTGAGAGAAACCACCCAGGGACCGGTCCGGGGGGTGGAAGAAGACACCTTGCTGGCTTTCCGCGGCATCCCCTACGCGGCCCCGCCGGTGGGGGCTTTGCGCTTCGCGCCGCCCGAACCCGCGCCGGAACGCGCCGACACGCTGGACGCCCGTGAGTTCTGCAGCGCCTGCCCGCAGGTGGGGGGATCATTCGGTGCCACCAGCTATGAAGAAGATTGCCTCTACCTGAATATTTTCACGCCCAAGGGTGACGGGCCCTACCCCGTCATGGTGTGGATCCACGGGGGCGCTTTCATCGTGGGCTCCGGCGCCGACCCGGGTTACGATGCCACCCGCCTGGTGGCCGAGGATGTTATTCTGGTAACCGTCAACTACCGGCTTGGCGCGCTGGGTTTCCTTCCCCATGCCGCATTGACGGCGGAAAATCCCGCCGTCGGGTCCGGCAATTACGGACTGATGGACCAGCAGGCCGCCCTGCAATGGATCCAGGCCAACATCGCCCCGTTCGGCGGCGATCCGGAGAATGTGACCCTGTTCGGCGAATCGGCCGGCGGTCACAGCGTCATGTCCCATTTGGTATCGCCCACGGCAGAAGGCTTGTTCCATCGGGTGATCGTGCAGAGCGGCTCTTACAACCCGGGACAATTGCCGTTGATGTTTGGTGAAGCGCTTGTCGGTACGCCGTTTACGATTTCAGCCGGCTGCACAAGTGCCGATCCGGCTGAAACGGCCGCCTGCCTGCGTGACTTGTCAGTGGAAGATGTTCTCACAGCCCAGGGCGATGCCTGGTACCTGCCGATGACCGGCACCGCCATTCTGCCGGAGTCGATCTACCAGGTTTTGGAAGACGGGGATCTCTCCCCGAACGTGCCGGTGCTGATCGGCAGCAACCTGCATGAGGGTCGTCTTTTCGTAGCGCTGGATATGCTCGGCGGTGATTTTTATCACACCGAAGGAGACTACGTGGCAGCCGTCGGCGGCCTGCTCTCAGAGGATATGCGTCCTCTGGATGCCGGGCAGATCGCCGATGATTATCTGGGTTTCGAAGATCCTTTGGATGCCAATAAATTCCGCCGGGCTTTCGCCGCAATTCAGACGGACTGGCGCTTCACCTGCAGCAACCTCAAGCAGTGGTACGACCTTTCCGCCGTTACCGACACCTATGCCTACTGGTTCACGGATGTAAACGCCCCCAACGACTTCGATGCCCATTTCGGCAGCCTGCTGCCGATGGCGGCCACCCATACGCTGGAAATCCAGTATGCCTTCGGCACCGTGGGTCACCGTGGAGGCACTGATGACCAGGTCGCCCTTTCCGAAGCCATGATCGGTTTCTGGACGCGATTCGCGAAAACCGGCAACCCGAACCCGGCCGCAACAACGGTTTGGGACAACTTCACCGCTTTGGGCGGATTCGTCCTGGAGCTGAATGCGCCGGCCCCGGCCGCTGCGGATGCGGCCGCGTTTTCCGTGGCCCACCATTGCACCTATTGGGCAGCGCCGCCACTCCAATAGCGGGCATTCATTGACCGGTCCCATGGAACGAACCCCGTAACCCCGTGGGCTGAAAAACCATCAGGCGGTTGTTGCGTCCCGCGCAATGACCGCCTGATTAGTTCATTTTGTTCTGCCCCGGCGCTATCGCATGCCATCCCCACCCCATCTGTGCCGGACGCATACCTTTATGCAGGATCCCTGAGCCGCGCGATCTCCGCCATGGGCGCCACCGCCACACCGTTGTCCGTGAGGGTCTGCCGGATGGTGCGCGCCAGGGCCACGGCGGCAGGGTTGTCGCCATGGACACACAGGGTGTCCACCGCCATCTCCAGAACGGTGCCGTCTTCGGCCACCACACGGCCCTCGGCGGCCATCATCAGCGCCCGTTTCGCAACCGTCGACGGCTCTTCGATCACCGCACCCGGCTTGCGTCGTGAAACCAAAGTGCCTTGCGCGGTGTAGGCCCGGTCGGGGAAGGCTTCGAAGAGCACCCGCAAACCGGCCGCGGCGGCCATTTCCCGCACCCGCGGTGCGTTTTGGCCCGCCAGGGCCACCAGCAGCAAACGACGGTCGACGGCGGCCACCGCCTCAGCGATGGTCCGCGCCAGATCCGCATCTTCCGCCGCCATGTTGTAGAGCGCACCATGGGGTTTGACATGCTGGAGCGCCACGCCATGGGCTGCGCAGAACGCCTGCACGGCACCCACCTGGTAAATGATGTAGTTGCGGACCTCCCTTGCACTGCAAGTCAGGTTGCGCCGGCCGAACCCCAGCAGATCGGGGTATCCGGGATGGGCGCCGACGCCCACGCCCTTTGCGGCGGCCAGAGCCACCGTGCGATCCAGCACCATGGGATCGCCGGCGTGGAAACCGCAGGCGATGTTGGCCGAACTGATATGTGCAATCGCCTCGGCGTCCATGCCGATGGTGTAGGCACCGAAACTCTCACCCATGTCGCAGTTGATATCCACATACTTCTTCATGTCGTCCTCATTTCAAAGCGATTGCGTCTGTAGAAAGCATCATCGCTACCGCATCAGTTCCGGCAAATAAAGCACCAGCTTCGGGAAAAGCGTCACCAACACCGTGGCCGCGCACAGCAGCAGAAAGAACGGGAGCGCCGCGCGGGCGATGGTCATGATGTCTTCGTTGGTCAGCCCGCTGATTACGAACAGGTTAAAACCCACCGGCGGCGTAATCTGGGCCAATTCGATCATCAGCACGATATAGATGCCGAACCAGACCGGGTCGAATCCCACCACCTGCACCAGGGGCAGCACGATGGGGGTGGTCATGACGATCATGGAGAAGCCGTCCAGCAGGCAGCCCAGAAGCAGGTAGAGAATGGTCAGGATGAAAATCAGCATATAGGGCGACAGCCCCATTTCGCTCACATACATGGTCAGTTGCCGGGTGATGCCCAAGTAGCCGATGGCCACTGAAAGGTATCCGGCGCCCATCACGATCAGCATGATCATACTACTGGTCTTGATGGCGCCCCTGAGGCTGGCCATGAACACCGGCCCGTCGAGACTGCCGGTCAGCAGTGCGAAAAAGAGCGCCCCCACAACACCCACCACCCCCGCTTCCGTGGGCGTGGCCCATCCCAGGTAGAGGCTGCCAAGCACCACAAATATGAGTACCCCCACGGGCGCGATCTCCTTCAACCCCAGCAACCGCCGTTTCCACGTGTAGCGATCCGCCCCCGCCGGCGCCAGTTTGGGATTGATAAGACCGCGCACCAGGATGTATCCGCTGAAGAGCAGGGCGATCATGGCGCCTGGAATGACCCCGGCGATGAACAGCTTGCCGATGCTCACATCGCCGATGATGCCATAAACCAGCATCATCATGCTCGGCGGGATGAGAAACCCCAGGGTCCCGGCCCCCGCCAGGGAGCCGAAAGAGAGCCGTTTGTTGTAGCCCCTGCTTTGCAGTTCGGGCACCGTGATCTTGCCCACCGTGGCCGTGGTGGCGGCCGAGGAGCCGCTCACGGCAGCAAAGAAGGTGCAGGCGATGATGTTCACATGCAACAGCCGGCCCGGGATGGCGTCCATCCAGGGGGCCAGACCATTGAACAGGTTCTGGGAGATACGGCTGCGGAACAGGATTTCGCCCATCCAGATAAACATGGGCAGCGCCAGCATGGCCGAACCGCTGGTGTTGTTCCAGACGTTGTTGCTCAGAACGATGCCGAACGGCACTTCGGTAAAGAGAATCAAACCGCCGAACCCGATCAGAAACAGGGAGATGCCGATCCAGACGCTGCTTCCGAGAAAAATGACCAGCAGGAGGAAGAGGGTTATCGATACAGTCGCCAGGTCCACAATGTCACTCCTCTCTCAAATCAATAGCCACGACCACTTAACGCCCCTGGTCCCCGGCCTCTTCCATGATCCGTATGCCGTCGGTGTCGCCGCGCAATACGAGGATGCTTTTGAGAAACTCCCCGAGAAACTGCAGGGTCAGAATCAGCGCGCCGAAGGGCAGGAAAGCCTGGGGAATGGCCAGGAGGGTGCGGGAAATCTGCATGGACCGCGAGCCGGTGACCACCGAATCCCAGAAGAAAACCGTGGTGAAGTAGGTCAGTACGATACAGAAGCACAGCCCCACCACAAAACAGGCCATGTCCAGGTAGATCCGCGGCCGGCCAAGCACCACCTTGTGCATAAAGGTCATGCGGATATGGGCGCGCTCACGCAATGTATACCCCAATGCACAGAAAGTGAGCATGGCCATCAGATACCCGGCATATTCCTCGGTCACATAAAGGGTTTTATTAAAAAAGGAGCGCAAAACGATCTCGCCGAAAATCAGCCCCACCCCCAGGCACATCATCACGCCGGCCAGCAACCCTCCCAGACCGGAAAGCTTGTCCACACCATTGACCAGCATTTTCAACAATCGACTCATGGTTCGCTCCGCGGACGACCCGCCCGGGCCGCAGTTGGCCGCTTTTCCGCACGACATGGCCTCAATGCCGGTACCAGGCACAGCAATGGGAATGCGGCAAGGAAAGCACGGGATCAAAAAATAATCAACGGCCAGCCCCGCTCCCGGCGCAGAGCTGGCCGCAATTGTTTCTATAGCGCCCCGAATGGACGGGGGTTAACGTCCGACCTGTTTCAGGTAATCCGCCACAATCGCCTTGGCTTCAGCCGGCGCGCTCGCCAGATAGTCATTGCGGATCCCTATGGTCACTTCGGTCAGGGCGTCCATCAACGCATCAGATACGGGAACGGTCTCGATGCCGTTCTGGTTCGAGATGCTCTCTTTTTCCTTATCCAGCACGGCAATATTGGCCCACAGCTCCTCTTCCAGCGCTTTGGCGGCATCGAGCACCGCCTGCTGGGTCTTGGCATCCAATCGGTTGAAGGCCCGCAGGTTCACGTTCACCATGTTCGTGGCGATGGTGATGTTCAGGGGCTGGTAAAATTTGAGCACTTCCCAGAACTTGGCATCCACGGCGGTGGGGGTGGAGGTGATGACCGAATCGATCAGGCCGGTGGCCAGGGAGGAGTAAACTTCACTGAAAGGCAGGGCGTAGGGGGTTCCCCCGGTCGCCTCGACCACCAGTGCGCCGTTTTTATCATACGTACGTGTTTTCAAACCCCGCATTTCCCCAACGGAGGTCACCTTCTTGGTGGTCCACAGACCCGCGCCGGGCCAGGGGGAGATATAAAGGATTTTCTGGTTCCACTTGGCGGCGGCCTGATCGAAATGCGGTTTGGCAATATCGATGAGCAATTTCAACTCTTCAAAGTTGCGACTCAGAAAAGGCACGGTCACGACCTGGAAGATCGCCTCGTCCCCGGCCACCCCGCTGATCAGCATATCGGATACCGGAACAAGGTTGTCCCGCACCGCCTTCAACAGCTCCGGCCCTTTATAACCTAAGGCGCCACCGCTGTTGACGATGATCTCCAACTCTCCGTCGGTCACTGCCTTGATCTTGGCGGCAAACTGCTCCAGGGCGATGGTTTGGTGGTTGTTGGGTGGCCAGACCGAATTGGCGATCCAGGTGGTCTTGGCATGCACCGGCATCACCGAAAAGCCGAACAGCATCGCGACAACCAGACAGAGAATGAGTTTTCTTTTCATGGCAGTGCTCCTTTTAAAAAATAACAGCGATGAATGGGTTAATAATTCGATTGAGGCAAGATAAACCGTCATCCGCCTTGCGTAAAGGTTTTTTAGTGAATTTCGTTCAGAAAAGAACTATCGGGGCGGCAATATACGGTTGATCGCCGCCTGGGACATGCGCAAGGCCCCACGCCGGCCATCGGCCGTATTGACCAATTCGCGTTGCAGCAGCATGCGCATGGAACGCTCTTTTTTGGCGGCTGCGGCCTTGCCCAGATGTTCGACCACGGTCCCGGGCATGGTTTCGGTTTCCAGAAAACCGGCCTGCACGGCTTCGGCCACCAATGC
>JAGTVD010000108.1 GCA_018224505.1 Desulfatitalea sp.
AACTGTCCAGGCCTCCGGTGCAGCAGCAGGCTAACTGCATTTGGAATTCAGAATGCGATTGCTTTAGGTGGTGAAGCGTTTCAAGTTGACATCAATTCCCGCGCTCTATAAACATCGAAAGCTGTTTTAAGGATAAGATAGCAATTCATCACCCAGAAAGGACCCCGTCATATGCAAACCCTGAAAGACATCCTCGCGCATCTCAGCTTTCTCCGGGCCACTAGGATGCTGGGGGACAAGGGCAAGGCACTGATCATGAAAGGGGGCAAGTACGATATCGATCCGGTGGAGCACGTGCGCCTCGATGAGCAGCGCTTTGAACTGAGCCTGCCCGACGCCACGGTCCGCATCACCCTCGATCCCCACCGGCCGAAACAGCTGAACCTGAGCTGCAGCAACTGCACCGTCGCCTGCGAGCATCAGGGGGCCGCCCTGGCACTGATCCTGGAGGAGAAACTGGCCCTGGGCCTCGCGGCACCGCCGCCGGAAAGGGTGCCCATCGAAAGCCTGGATGAAAATACACTGGCGGCACAGGCCCTGGCCGACCGCCGGGAGCGGGCGCATAAAGAGAAGATGGTCCTTCAGTCCATGGACCGGAACCAGTTGTGGACCGACTACATCGTTACCAGCAAGGTGTCGGGTAAAAGCTACCGCATTGCCCTGCGGGGCTTCGCACCAGGCGAATCTTATTGTTCCTGCCCCGATTTCCGCAAGAACACCCTGGGCACCTGCAAGCACATTCTCTATGTCCAAGGCCGGCTGAAAACCAAGTTCCCCAAAAAGGTGCGGCAAACGCCGCCCACCGTCGAAACGATCGCCGTCTACCTGCGCTATTTGGAGCAGATGGAACTGCGGCTGCTGCTGCCGGAACACCTGGCGCCGGAAATCGAACCGCATCTGGCGCCCTTGCGCGACCGGTCGATCACCGATGTGCGCGATCTGCTGCGGCGCATCGGCCAGGTGGAGCGGTTGGGAACGACGGTCACGCTCTATCCGGACGCCGAAGCGTACATCCAGCACCGGCTGTTCCAGCAGCGCATGACCGGCGTAGCCGAAGAGATCCGCCAGGACCCGTCGAACCACCCGTTGCGACACACCCTGTTGAAGGCCGCATTGCTGCCCTACCAGTTGGACGGCATCGCCTTTGCGGCCGGCGCCGGCCGCGCCATCCTGGCCGACGACATGGGGTTGGGCAAAACCATCCAGGCCATCGGCACGGCGGAGCTGCTCGCCCGCCATGCTGCGATCTCCAAAGTGCTGGTGATTTGCCCGGCCTCTTTGAAATCCCAATGGCGCACCGAGATCCGGCGCTTCAGCGACCGCACCTGCCGGGTGGTCCTGGGCAGTGCCGCCGACCGCCCGGCCCAGTATGCCGACGACGCCTTTTTCACCATCTGCAACTACGAACAGGTGCTGCGCGACATCCTGGCCGTGGAAACGGTGGCCTGGGATCTGATCATCCTCGACGAGGGCCAGCGCATCAAAAACTGGGAGGCCAAAACCAGCCAAGTACTCAAGGCGCTCCAATCGCCCTTTGCCCTGGTGCTCACCGGCACCCTGGAAGAAAACCTGCTGGGCACCCTGTCCGCAAAAAACGAACTCGCCCTGGCGGTACTGGACCCCGAAGCCGACACCACCGAAGTGGATCTGACCACCGGCATCGACGAACTCAAGCGGCGCATGGAAGTGCTGCTGGGCAACAAACCCGATGCACCGGAAGATGAAAGTCAGAAGGCCGAAGCAACCCGGGAGGCGGCCATCTTCGCCCGCCGGGAAAAAATCGCCGATGCCGGCGGACAATTGGTAACCGCGGCCTTTGCCTTCATCGGCGAGGTGCTGGGCGATGCCGGCGCGGACGAGCGGATGGCGCAGATGACCGGCGCCTTCAAGGCCAAGCTGAGCGAATGTATGGAAACCACCGCAGATGGTCAGCTCAAAATGACTGTCACCCTGCCCGGCCCATCTTTTCTGGACACCATGGCCCGCTCCCTGGCCCAGATGGTCAGCGCCGGCAATCCACAAGGATAAACGTGAGGTAGCCCAACATGTCCGAACCCGTTTCCAACGGCAATGCCAGCCCGCCCGGATGGCTCCCCGATCTGCTCCACAACACCTGGATATTTCTCTCCGACTACCCCATCGTACTCTCCCTGATCGTCTTGGTGGTGGGCCTTCTGCTGGCCTTTGTGGTGCGCAAATTCATTCTCTTCTGGGGGTCGAAGCTGACGGCCCACACCACTACCGACCTGGACGAAAGACTGCTGCGTATCGTCGCCCGGGTGGCGGCCCTGGTGGTGGGCTACATCGCCCTGGTGGCCGCTCTGCAGGTACTGGCACTGGGAGGCACCACGGAAATGATCATCATCCGATTGATGATGAGCATGTTGATCCTGCAACTGATCCGGGCCGCCATGCAAGCCAGCAATGTCGGGTTGGCCATTCTGGGCCAGGTTAGGCACCGCTTCGCCATTGTGGAGGAACGGACGATCCCCTTGTTCGACTTGATGTTGACCGTTATGATCGTGGCCTTCGGCACCTACGCCCTGCTGCAGGTGTGGAACATCGACCCCACCGCATGGCTCGCCTCGGCCGGTGTCATCGGCATCGCCGTGGGCTTCGCCGCCCGGGACACCCTGGCCAACCTGTTTGCGGGCTTCTTCATCATTGCCGATGCGCCTTACACCATCGGTGACTATATCATTCTGGGCAGCGGCGAACGGGGTTATGTGGTCAATGTGGGCATCCGCTCCACCCGCATCCGCACCCGGGACGACGTGGAAATAATCGTCCCCAATTCCGAAATGGCCAACTCCAAAATCATCAACGAATCGGGCGGCATCCGGGATCGCTACCGCGTCCGCGTACAGGTGGGGGTGGCTTACGGCAGCGATCTGGAAAAAGTGTGCACCCTGCTGGACCAGGTGGCGCATGGCCATCCGGAAATCACCAAGGACCCTGCGCCCCGGGTGCGCAACCGCGGCTTCGGAGACTCCAGCATCAACTTCGAACTGCTGATCTGGATCAGGGACCCGGCCGACCGCGGCCGGATCAAACACGATCTCTTCATGGCCATCGACAAGGTTTTCAATCGGGAGCAGGTGGTTATCCCCTTTCCCCAGCGGGATATTTGGGTGAAGCAAGTGCCGGAGGCTGGCGTAGCAAAGTCCGACGCGGGTGCG
>JAGTVD010000109.1 GCA_018224505.1 Desulfatitalea sp.
ACTCCAACTGCTCAGGCACCGACTCAAATCATACGATGTCACTGTGGCGCTCCAGCGGGCAAGGCCCCTGCCGGATGTATCGGCCGATCCGGAACAGCTCAAGGAGGTGCTGGTCAACCTGATCATCAATGCCTGTGAGGCCATGGAACATGGTGGTCACATCGACATCCGCGAGGAAACCGTAGCGGATAAACCGTCAGGCCCCATAACGGTCATCCAGGTGTCCGATAATGGCCCGGGGATTCCCGAACAGCTGTGCAAAAAGGTATTCCAACCCTTTTTCACCACCAAGGAAGAGGGCACTGGTCTGGGACTGAGCATCGTGGCCCGCATCGTCAACGAGCATGGTGGGCAGATCCGCATTGCCCCCAGCAAAGGCATGGGGACCACATTCATCATCGAATTACCGATCAAGGGGGAGCGGTGACCACGATTCTGATCATCGACGATGACGATCAATTGCGCAAAAGTTTTGCCCGCCTGCTCACCAAAGAAGGCCACAGCGTGCAAACCGCCGCCTCGGGGGAAGCCGGGGTGCATCTGTTCAAGGAGCAGCCGCCCGATCTGGTGATCCTGGATGTCCGCCTGCCCGGCATGAGCGGCCTGGAGGCCTTTCAAGCCATCCATGAAATGGACCACCGCGTCCCGGTGATCATCATGACGGCCTATGGCACCACCGAAACGGCCATCGAGGCCACCAAAATGGGCGCCTTCGATTTCGTGCTCAAACCGTTCGAAGTGCCGGAGATGCTCACCACCATCCAGCAGGCCCTGGATGCGGCCCACTTCATGCGCACGACGGTTGCGGTGGATGCTGAACCGGGGGAAACCGGCACCGATGCCATCATCGGACGCAGCCCGGCCATGCAGAAAGTGTATAAAGCCATCGGCCGTGTATCGGCCACCGACGCCACCGTCCTCATCCGGGGAGAATCGGGCACCGGCAAAGAGCTGGCTGCCCGGGCCATCTTCCAGCACAGTCTGCGGGCCAACCGCCCGTTTTTGGTGATCAACTGCGTGGCGATCCCGGACACCTTGCTGGAAAGCGAGTTGTTCGGGTACGAAAAAGGGGCTTTCACCGGTGCGACGCACCGCCGGGTGGGCAAAATCGAGCAAGCCTCGGGCGGCACTGTTTTTCTTGATGAAATCGGTGACATGCCCCTGAATCTGCAAGCCAAGATGCTGCGCCTGCTACAGGAAAAAAGTGTCGTGCGGCTGGGGGGCCGCGAGACCATTCCCGTGGATGTGCGCATTATCGCCGCCACCAACCGCGATCTGGAGACGCTGATCACACAAGGTCAGTTCCGGGAAGACCTCTACTATCGTCTGAAGGTGATCACCATCTGGCTGCCCCCGATGGGCGAACGCAAGGAGGATATTGCCCTGCTCTGCGAGCATTTCCTGGTTCGATTTGCCAAGAGCCTGGGCATCGATTACCCGGGCATGGACCCGGATGCCCTCAGCGCGCTGGAACAGCGTGCCTGGCCCGGCAATGTGCGTGAACTGGCCAACACGCTGCAAAAAACACTGATCTTCAATCGCGGGGCCCCCATCAGCGTCAACGACATCTTGCATGCCGTGGGCCAGGAAACGCCCGCCCCCATGCTATCCCACGAGGCCCCCTCCACCGAAGAAGCAATGCGCCAATGGGTAAGGGGGCAACTGCTGGGACACGCCAAAGGCAATCTGTTTGAGATGTGCATGGACCATTTTGCCGGCCTGCTCATATCCGAAGCCCTCAACATCACCGACGGCAATCGGTCCCGCGCCGCAAAACTGCTGGGCGTGTCCAGACCGACCCTGCACGCCAAAATCGAAAAATTCGACCTCAAGATTCAAACCTCGGTTAAAAGCGATTCGCCGATCAATCGACCGCCGTTTAACACTCTGTAAAAAAGTCGGACAGCCGAGCCAATGCGCATCCATGCGGGCTTATGATAACGTACCATTATCAACTGCATAGGAATTCCGATTACTGAGCGCACCATGGCACAACTCTTGATAGAATCATGACATCCGCCCTTGACCGGAAAGGGTGACAATCTTTTGGAGCCGGTTTCGGTTACCCCATCCAAAACCCACCACCCTAACGAAAGGAGTGTGCGCATGTCCACCATCCATACCATTATGGCCGCCCTGGATCTGTCCCGGTATGCAATGCCAACGGCGCAGTATGCCACCCAACTGGCCCGGGACCTGCAAGCCGACCTGCTGTTTGTCAATGTCATCAACCAGCGGGACATCGATGCGGTGCAAAGCATCGCCACCACTTACGACAGCTTTCCCTTCGATCAGTTCGTGAACGACCGCAAACAGGAGCGGCATGGACGGCTGAAAGAAATGGTGGCGGCATGTCATGCCGACCCAACCCGCGTGCGCACCATTGTAAGGATTGGCGTGCCTTTTCAACAATTGCTGGCCGTGATCGATGAAGAGCGGCCCGATCTGCTCATCATGGCCACCAAGGGACGCAGCGACATGGTGGATGTGGTAATGGGCTCCTGTGCCCGCAGCATGTATCGCCGCAGCCCCATACCCCTGCTCAGCATCCGCGGCGACAAGTATTTTGCCGTGTAAAAAAGGAGGTCTCATTATGCTGGTCAAATATTGGATGAGCGCGCACGTCATCACCGTCTCCCCGGATGACTCGATGAAGGACGCGATGGACCGGATAAAAGAAAACGCCATCCATCAAATGCCGGTGCTCAAGGCCGGCAAGCTGGTCGGCATGCTGAGCGATGGTGACCTTAAAAGGGCCTCCGCTTCGGATGCCACCTCACTGGACGTACACGAGCTGCTTTACCTGCTCGACAAAATCAAGGTCGCCGGGCTTATGAGTAAACCGGCGATCACCGTACCCGTCGATTTCACACTGGAAGAAACCGCTGAAATGCTGCTCAAACACAAGATCTCCAGCTTGCCGGTGACAAACACCGATGGCACAATGGCAGGTATCATCACCCAAAGCGACCTGTTCCGCGCGCTGGTGTCTCTGACCGGCTTGCAGGACCGCGGACTGCATGTGGCGCTGTTGATGGCGGACCGGCCGGGATCGATCATGGAAGTAGCCAATCTGGTGCGGGAAGCCGGCGGCAAAATGGCCAGCATTCTGACCTCCTATAAACGGTGCCCGGAAGGTCAACGGCGGGTCTATCTGCGCATTTACAACATCGACCGCGCCACCACCGACACGCTGCTGACCGGAATTGGCAAAAAGGCGCAACTCCTCTACATGGTGGATCACCGTAACAATCGCCGCCACATCTATTCAGAGTAGACCATCAGGCGTATCCCGGGAGTGAGACCATGGACGAATCGATCACATTCCAAACCGATGATATCATCCTCGAAGGGCGCTTGAATCGCCAATCCCCCGACTGTGCGGCGATCATCACCCACCCGCACCCCCTTTACGGCGGCGATATGGACAATGGGGTGGTGATGGTGGTCGCCGAAGCTTACGCCCGGAAGGGCTGGTCTACGCTGCGCTTCAACTTCCGTGGGACAGGCGGCAGCAAGGGTCAGTTCGATGACGGCGTCGGCGAACAGGCGGATCTTCAAGCCGCCATCGACCACCTGCGAGACCTGGGCTATTCCCGGATCGACCTGTCCGGCTACTCCTTCGGCGCCTGGGTGGTGACCTGCTGGTCCCGCGCGCACCCGCACCACAACCATCGCGTCTACCTGGTGGCACCACCCGTGGCCTTTATCGACTTCAATGTTCAGATGCCCATCCCGCAACTTGTCCACGCCTTTACCGGAGACCTGGACGACCTGGCACCCTCCGGCCGGATTGCAACTGCCCTGCCCCACTGGCACCCCGCGGCACGCCTCGATGTGATCCGGGGGGCCGACCACTCCTTCTGGGGCCACTTTCAAGCACTGCAAAATGCGGTGGCCAAAGCCATTGACACCTGATCCGCCACCTTTTTTTGCACAGTAGGAGGTGCACCCGGCAGCGGGGGTGTGCCGCTGCGTCCGCAATGGGGTTTTAGTGCCGCTTCGGGGTGTGCGCAGGGTCGTTCGGCCCGCACTGTCTGAACGCAGTGAGTTTGCGGGCCTACCCGGAGCACACCCCTTAGCGGCACTTGAACCC
>JAGTVD010000110.1 GCA_018224505.1 Desulfatitalea sp.
CAAAGCATTGGCCATGGCTGTCCACAACCAGGATACGAGCCAACGCCAAACCGCCCTTGACCGATTGTTGATTGAATTGCGACCTTAGGGCTCGCGTAGTTTCCCCGTTTGGCATTTTTATTTAAGTTTTTCTCTGAATCGGTCGATAACCCATACGGCAGAGTGCTACTCAATACGGTCAGGAGCAGGATCCCATAATGAGCGAAAAACCAAATGACGATGCAGAAATAGAAAAGGCGTCCTTGGCGCTGAGCCCCGATGAGGCAAGGCAGCGTGCCATGATTGCCAACATTGCGGATGTCATTGCGATTATCGATGCGGCCGGGGTTATTCGCTATAAAAGCCCCAACATAGAGAAGTGGTTCGGGTGGCGGGCCGAAGAATTGCTCGGTACCTTGGCGTGGGACAATCTGCATCCGGACGACCGCGATGCCGCGCTGGCCATCTATGCCGGCTTGATGGAGGTGCCCAACAGCACCCGAACCGGCGAGAGCCGTTACCGCTGCAAAGACGGTACCTACAAATGGATAGAGTACACCGTCGTCAATCTCTTGCACGATCCGGATATCCAGGGATTTCTATTGAACTATCGCGACGTTTCCGATCGCAAGCGGGCGGAGGATGCGCTGCGGCAACGGGAAAGCGTGCTGCAACGGATATTCGATATCCTGCCGGTGGGCCTCTGGTTCACAGACAAAGACGGCAACCTTTTACGCGGCAATCCCACCGGTATACGAATCTGGGGTGCCGAACCCAAGGTGTCTCCGGCTGATTACGGGGTTTTTAAAGCGCGCCGCTTGCCATCGGGGGATGAAATCGGTCCCGGGGATTGGGCCCTGGTGCGCTCCATTCGTGAAAAGGCGACGGTGGTGGATGAACTGCTTGAAATCGATGCCCTGGACGGTCAAAAGCGCATCATTTTGAACTTTACCGCGCCTATTCTGGATGACGCCGGCAATGTCGAAGGCGCCATCGTGGTCAATCAGGATGTCACGGAACGCGAACGGGCTGAAGCGGAGCGGGAAGCCCTTCAAGCGCAGCTGCTCCAGGCACAAAAAATGGAATCCGTCGGGCGGCTGGCCGGGGGGGTGGCCCACGATTTCAACAACATGCTGGGGGTGATTCTGGGCCATGCGGAGATGGCGATGGATACCATGCATGTGTCTCATCCGTTGCATGAGCATTTGCGGGAGATCCGGTCGGCCGCCCAGCATTCGGCCGATCTGACCCGCCAGCTGCTGGCCTTTGCCCGCAAGCAGATCGTCCGACCCCAGGCGCTGGATTTGAACCAAACGGTGTCCGGTATGCTCAAGATGCTTCAACGATTGATCGGCGAGGCGGTGCGCCTGACTTGGCAACCGGGACCCGACCTGTGGACCATCAAGATGGATCCGACCCAGATCGATCAGATCCTGGCCAATCTTGCGGTGAATGCCCGCGACGCCATCAGCGGCATCGGCACCGTGGCCATCGACACGGCCAACGTGGTCCTTGATACGTCTTTTTGCGGCGCGCGTCCCGGGTGCGTGCCGGGTGATTACGTCCGATTGCGGGTCGGAGATACGGGGGCGGGGATGGACCAGGAGGTTCTGGCGCATCTCTTCGAGCCCTTTTTCACCACCAAGGCTTTGGGACAGGGAACAGGATTGGGTATGGCCACCATTTACGGCATCGTCAAACAGAACAACGGTTTTATTGATGTGAACAGTCGGGTCGGGGAGGGCACCACGGTCGAGATTTATCTGCCCCGGTTGCCGGACACGAAGACCCTGACGTCCTCCGGGGGCGAGAATGTGCCTGACAGCGGTGCGGAAACGATACTGCTGGTGGAGGATGAGCCGGGGATTCTGAAATTGGGAGAGGCCATTTTAAAGCGATACGGCTACACCGTGTTGACGGCCGATACACCGGACCTGGCCCTGGAACTGGCCCGCGGCCATTGCGGCGCGATTCACTTGCTGATCACCGATGTGGTGATGCCCGAAATGAACGGCAAAACCCTCAGCGACCAAATTGCCGCATTGCATCCAGGCACCAGGACCCTGTTCATGTCCGGCTATCCCGACGATGTGCTTGCCCCCCACGGTGTGCTTGCCGAGGGGGTGTACTACCTGTCCAAGCCCTTTTCCGTGCGCACCCTGGCGGCCAAGGTGCGCACGGTATTGGATCGTGTGTGAAGGGTGGCAAATGCGGGTTGGGGTCATCACCGACCGGATTGCGGATTATTCACCGCGAATCATGACCAGCAGCATTTTGAACCGCTGTTCGGCGTGGAGGGCATGGGAGATATTGGCCGGCATGATCAACATTTCCCCGTTGGCCACCTCTTGGGGTTGGCCGCCGATGGTGATCCGGGCGCTGCCATCCAGGATATAAACCACCGCGTCAAAAGGCGCCGTGTGTTCGCTCAAGCCCTGGCCTTGATCGAAGGCGAACAGCGTGATGTTGCCGGTCGATTTTTTTAGCAGTGTCTTGCTGACCACCGATCCTTGCGCATAATCCACAAAGGTTGCCAGGTGAAACGGCGTGCCCTTCAATTTCGCGTCGAGATCAATCATGCTCATATCCTTTCGGTTGTCGTTGAACAGTGGATGCCAACCCGCATTATAAGGAATGGCGATGCGGATGCAAGCCGCAATTCCCGCAGGCATCCAGGTGATTCCATATGTGCCAAAGGGTTGGCGCGGCGTTTGTAGCCATCGAGCCGGTGCACCCGGCAGCGAGGGTGTGTCGCTGCGCGCAACGGGGTTCAAGTGGCGCTAAGGGGTGTGCTCCGGGCAGGCCCGCAAACTCACTGCGTTCAGACAGTGCGGGCCGAACAACCCTGCGCACACCCCCAAGCGTCACTAAAACCCCATTGCGGACGCAGCGCCCCACCCCCGCTACCGGGAGCACCTCCTATCATG
>JAGTVD010000111.1 GCA_018224505.1 Desulfatitalea sp.
AAGTATTTCAGCATTTCACGACCTGCAGCGATAAGAAGTTCATGGGGTCTCCGGCACCGCCCTGCATAATCGGTTGCCCTTCGGGCACCAATGAAGAAGCCCTCTCGGCATGAAAGGGCTTTTTGACATTTCCAGTGCCAAATGTAAACGAAATCGGGTTAACGACGCCTTTGGCCGCCTCCTGATACAACCGGATCCTGGGGGCGGCGCAACGAACGAGGGCCCTGCCGCAGCCAGCCCCTTGGCATCTGTTCCTATACAAAGGCACTGTTGGGTTGGCAATTAGGGAATGCCTGGAAATGAAGGGTGAAAAACCTATTCCGCTATTCTGCCGTTCGGGCGGCTATGGTCAGCGCGGTTCGCACTTCGGGCAGTTGGCTCGATGCGATCACGATGCGAATAAGCGTGCACGCACGCTCAATGGCGGGGGAACGTCCGATGGCATGATCGCTGAAAAGGATGGCCTGGTTCACAGGGATAAGCAATGTTGTGATCTCCTCGGCCGGGACGCCCAGGCGGATGTGGCCGCGTAACGCCTGCTCTTGCAGGTGGGCGGCCATGAGACGCATCAAACGCCGGCTGACGCCGCTGGCACTGTTGGTCAGGAGGCGAACCGCTTATGTCAACGCTCAAGATTGTGCTCAAGGTTGCGCAGGATGGGCATGGTAATCATCGAAGGCCGCAAAAAGCCTAATTAACCTTGTGTTCAATCCCCCTCTGGATATACATAACAAGATGTGTCAAGCTCCTTGTGCAGTTTGATGAATGTGGTTCAGCGAGAGCTGCTGAATGGGAGGGTTCGACGATGGACTGCAAACCAAAGCGCTGGGGGCAACTCGAAGCAGCGGAGGAGAAGTGATGTCTGACGTGATTCAAGGGCAAGTGGGCGACCGGCGTCTGTTCATGGGCAACGAGGCCATTGCGCGGGGCGCACTGGAGGCGGGGGTGAACGTGGCCGCCGGTTATCCGGGCACCCCGTCGTCAGAAATCATCGAGAATCTGGCCCGGGTGGCCGACGCGCGCAACCTCTATGTGGAATGGTCGGTCAACGAGAAAGTGGCGCTGGAAGTGGCCGCGGCCGCCTCATTTGCCGGTCTGCGGGCCTTGTGCGTGATGAAGCAGAACGGGGTCAATGTGGCCTCCGACTTTCTGCTGCACCTGGCCGGGTCGGGCACCCGCGGCGGTTTGGTGCTGGTGCCGTGCGACGATCCGGGCGCCCTTTCCAGTGTCAATGAGGGGGAGTCGCGCCACTTCGCCCGAATGATTGAAATTCCCCTGCTGGAGCCGGGCAGCTTTCAAGAAGCCAAGGAGATGATTCAATACGCCTTCACGCTTTCCGAGCAACTGCGAACCCTGGTGATGGTGCGCAGTGTCACCCGGCTTTCCCATGCCTCCGGGGATGTCACCCTGGGGCCGTTGCCCCAGGCCCGGCCCCGGGCCTTCTTCAAGCATGACGGCTTTATCCTTGATCCCATGGAAGGCCCCGTTCTCAGCTCGCCGGTGGAATACAAACATGGGTTGCAGCAGGAACGGATCCGGCAAGCCACCGAACTGTTTGAAACCTCGCCGTTCAACACCTATACGGGGCCGGCCCGGCCCGAAGTGCTCCTGATTACCAGCAGTGCCTGCTATTTATACAGCATGGAGGCCGTCCGTGTGTTGGCGGTCGAAGACCGGGTCGGGGTGCTCAAAATGGGAACCACCTGGCCCCTGCCGCCAAAGTTTGTGGAAAAGTACTTGCGGCTGACGGACAAGGTGCTGATCGTGGAAGAGGTGTTACCGTTTCTCGAGGAGAATGTGAAGATCGTGGCGGCCGAGTTGGGCGCTGTCGTCGGGCTTAAAACCTTTTACGGCAAACGGGACGGCACGTTGCCCGCCACGGGCGAGATGAATCCGGATCGGGTCATCGAGGCCCTGGCCCAGACACTGGCGATCTCCTACGCTCCCATGCCGGCCGATTACGCTCAAAAAGCACTGGAATCGGCTTTTTTCGGAGCGCCGCCCAGGGACTTGACATTTTGTCCGGGGTGCCCCCACCGCGCTTCCTTCTGGTCCATTCGCAGGGCGCTGCAGATGGATGGACGCCAGGGGTTCGTGTGCGGCGACATCGGTTGCTACTCGCTGGCCATGCTGCCAACGGGCTTCAACAGCCTCAGTACCCTGCATGCCATGGGGTCGGGCACGGGGGTGGCCAGCGGCTTCGGCATGCTCGGGCCCTTCGGCCTGGGTCAGCCGGTGTTGGCCGTCAGCGGCGATTCCACCTTTTTTCATTCGGTTTTACCGGCCCTGGCCAACGCATCGCATCATCGTGCCAATATCACCCTCGTGGTGCTGGACAACAGCGGGACCGCCATGACGGGGTTCCAACCCCATCCCGGGCTGGCGGTGGATGCCGCGGGCCATTCGGTCCAGGCACTCGATATTGCTCGGATCTGCGAGGCCATGGGGGCCACGGTGTACCAGGGCGATCCATTCGACTTGGAGCGGACCCAACAGACGATCCTGCAGTTGCTGGCATCGCAG
>JAGTVD010000112.1 GCA_018224505.1 Desulfatitalea sp.
CCACGAATCGTGCAGCACGCTTAACGCGCTGGGCGTTTCCGAGCAGCCCAAGGCGCTGATTCGCGCCGTCCGCGGCACCACCCTGGTGGCGTTCAAGGGTTCTGACGTTTGCTGCGGCTTTGGCGGCACCTTCGCCAACAGTTTCGCCCCCATTTCCACCGCCCTGGTGTCTCAGAAGGTGAACTTTTTCATGGAGAGCGGCGCCGACCTGCTGCTGATGTGTGATCCGGGATGCCTGCTGAACATCGGGGGCTATCTGCACCGCCACCATCCGGACAAACGCGCCATGCACCTGGCCGAGTTTCTGGCCGATCACCTGCCCGACGTCCGCCGGAGGTCCGCATGAAGGTCACCACGGCCCATTTCAAGGCAACGGCCCGCGTCGAGCTGGGCAATGCCCGCACCCAGCGGTTTCTGCAGATTCTGCCCCTGCGGCTTTCGGCCCGGCGGAATGCCGCCTATGCCAGCTTTGCCGATCCGGCGGCGGCCCATGCATACGGCCAAGCCATTCGGGGCGAAGGGGTCGCGCGGTTACCGGAGCTGTTGGAGACCTTCGAAGCCAATGCCCGGGCCAACGGCGCCCGGGTCTTTTGGGCGGCGGACAGCCAGGCGGCAAATGCCTATATCGTGGACCTGGCCCGTCAAAAAGGGGTGCGGTATGTGACCAAGGGCAAGTCCATGATCACAGAGGAACTGGGGCTCAACGAGGCGTTGGCGGCAAACGGCATCATCCCCTGGGAAACCGATTTGGGGGAGTTCATTGCCCAGTTGCTGGAACGGCCCCCTTTCCACATCGTGGGGCCGGCCATCAACATCCCGGTCGAGGAGATCCGGGACATTTTCATTGCCCGCGGCGTGATGGCTACACCCACCACCGATCCGGTAACCCTGGGACGGGCCGCCCGACGCTTTTTGCGGGACAAGTTCCGCGACCTGCAAATGGGCATTACCGGCGTCAACATTGCCGTGGCCGAAACCGGTACCGTGATCAATGTGGAGAACGAGGGCAACATCCGATTCAACAAGTCGAGCCCCCGCACGCTGGTGTGCGTGATGAGTCTGGAGAAGGTGGTGCCCGGCATGGCCGATGCCCTGCACATGCTGCGGGTGCTCTGCCGCAGCGCCACCGGTCAGGCGGCCGGGGCCTACCTCTCCTTCGACAGCGGTCCCCAAAGACAGGGTGAAAAGGATGGCCCCGAGGAGCTGCATATCGTCATCCTGGACAACGGCCGTTCGGCCATGGTGCGGGATGCCCACACCCGGGAGGTGCTGCGTTGCATCCGCTGCGGGGCCTGCCTCAACGCCTGCCCGGTTTACGGCAAAGTAGGCGGTTACCCCTACGGCTGGGCCTATTCAGGGCCCATGGGCCAGGTGCTGACCCCGGCCCTTCGGGGGCTATCCGACACCGGAGACCTGATCCGGGCCTGCACCTTGTGCCACCGGTGCAAGACCATCTGCCCGGCCGGTATCGACCATCCGGCCACCCTGCTATATTATCGGTATAAAGATGTGCAGATGGATCCCCAATTCAATGGCCGGGGGGTCTCCCCTTTGGAGCGCCTGACCTACCGGGCCTACGGCCTCATCGGCAGCCACCCGGGCCTTTGGCGACTATTGGGCCGCGCCGCGCGCCGGGTGGCCAACCGGCACCGTCGCAACGGCGCCATCCAGCGCATCGCGCGCTGGACCGACGGGTGGTTCAGCAGCCGTGACCTGCCCCTGTTGCCCCGGGATACATTCCACGACCGCTGGCGGCAGCGGCAGGCAGCGACAGCCGGCCCAGACAAATACGCGTCTCCGGACGCCGCGCCGCGCCGGAGAAAGGGCTGAACGCCAATCCGAACGCACCAACGACAGGGAATACCATGACCGTCAACGACAGGGAAACCATCCTGCAACGCCTCAAAGCCGCGGCATCCCATCCGGTGCCGCCCCGTCCATTGCTGCCCCCCCTGCCCGAAATGGCCTTGGACGCCGACCGGTTGCGGGAGGTCTTTGTTCAGCGGCTGACGGAGCAAGGGGGTGAGGTGCACCCGGTGGCGAATCGTGCGGCGCTGCTCGAGACCCTGGGCCGCATCCTGGCAGACGAACAGGTCGTCCGGGCCATGGCTGCCGCCGACAAGGTGGTGGCTCCGTTGGATCTGGTTTCATGGGGCCGGCAGGTGGGTGTGGAGATCGTCACCCCGGAAGCCTACCCGGATCGGGATGGCTATGCCCGGGCTGTTTTCGACGACGTGCAGGCCGGCATTACCGGCGCGGACTTCGCCGTGGCCGAATCGGGCACCCTGGTGCTGGTGCACGACACCCGACAGGCACGCCTGATCTCTCTGGCTCCGGTGCTGCACATCGCCGTGGTGCCTGTGGATCGCATCGTGCCGGCCTACGAAACGGCGGTAACCGCCATCTACGCCGATGGCCGACGCCCCAGCCAAGTGACCTTCATCACCGGCCCCAGCATGACCGCCGATATCCAGGCCACGCCGTTCAAGGGAATGCACGGCCCTCAGAAGGTGATTGTCCTATTGGTAGGTTAGAGCCGCTTTGTGTGGGTATATCCGCGGAAAGTGATATGTCCCCACACTTGGGAAACCAAGCGAGAGGGGAGACAGGGGGTGTGTGATGATTTTTTGGGACGATTTCGATGCCGAAGGTGTGGGCCGTTTGACCCTGGTGGCCGATGAGGCGGGCTTGCGCCACGTTGCCTTTCCCAACGACCGTCACCCGCTGGTGATCGAGCCGGGGTGGCGGCGGGACCCGGCCAAGTTCACAGTGGCGCGGAACCAATTGGCCGACTATTTTGCCGGCCGGCGGCGCCGGTTCGACCTGCCGCTGTTCCCACGCGGCACCGACTTTCAGCAGAAAGTGTGGGCGGTGCTGGGCGAGATTCCCTACGGAAAGACCGTCGCCTACCAGTGGGTGGCGACCCGCATCGGCAACCCCCGGGCCGTGCGTGCCGTGGGGGGTGCCATCGGCCGCAACCCATTGCCCATCGTCATCCCCTGCCACCGGGTGATCGGGCGCAACGGCCAGCTCACCGGCTTCGGTGGCGGCCTGGCGGTCAAGGAGCACCTGCTGGCACTGGAACAGCGAAATGCTTGATGCTTCTTAGCACTTAACAATCAATACGATCCCCGCCATGCCTCGCCGCTTCGCCAGGTTCATCGCCCCCATCATCACCGCCCTGCTCTTGCTGGGGTTGCTGTCCCACTGTGCCGTTCGAGAGCCGATTCCGATCCAGCCGGCTCCACTGGCCGAGCCGGCGCCGGTTTTCAACCGGCTTTTCAGCCCCGGCAACGGCGGGTGGAGCGGTGGTGACGGCACGCTGTCGATTCCCCTGCCGGACGGCCGGACGGTCTGGCTGTTTGGCGACTCATTGCTGGGCGCGGTGGCGCCGGACCG
>JAGTVD010000113.1 GCA_018224505.1 Desulfatitalea sp.
AAACCGGCACGGCAAAGCTGAAAATGCCGTTGCCGTCGGCCTTGACGACTTGGGTGACCATGTAGTCGTTGAGGATCCCGGCCGTTTCATTCTCATTATAAAACTCCACCTCCACCTCGGCGAAAGGCACCGGCTTGCCATCCATTTTGACGATGCCCTGAAACAGGTTGCCGGCATAGAGTCCGAAGGGGCGGGTGAGCGGAACGATCTCGGTTTTCAGCCCCAATTCGGCATCCCACCCCTCTTCGTCGCCGAAAGCCGCCACCACGGTTTTGGTGATGTGCACGATGTAACAGTCTTCGGTGGGCTCCCAATAGGGTTCCGGCTCCATGTAGAATGTATAGACGCCCGGGCGTTGAATGGGAAAAACGGCGCGCCAGGCCTCCTGGCCCATCACCCTAACCGGTGTGAGTTGCCCGAGCAGGTCCTGGTGCTTGTCGCCCATGGCCACCTTGAACTGTTTGGGTTTGGTCAGGGGCATGCCCACCATTTCCATGGGATGGGAGAAGGAGAGCGTCAACTCCACGGTGCGCAGGTCTTCTTGCATCACCATGGCTTTGGAAGGAATCAGCATGCCAAAATGGGCGGCCGCCGGCGCGACCAGGAACATCAACGCTGCCGATAAGGCAAGGGCTGCAATCGATCTCATTTTCATTGTGCGGGCCTCCTATTGGGGAATGGACGGAAACGAAAAACCACGAATCATCGCCGGGTGATGCACTGGGCGAACCTTCGTGGTTCAAGTGTGACAAGCGCCTGTTAGTGTTGGGGCTTCGCGCCCCGGTTGTTCTCTTTTATATGCAGTGGCACCATTGATGTCAATATTCAAACGACATCCCGATACCCGCTAAAGTTAAAACCCATTTGGCCAATAATGGTACCAGCGGGTGAGCCACACACCGCGGCTTTTGATGGACGTGTATTCTTAAAACGCAGTGGCTTCGGGTTGCCACAGTCGTCACACCATTGACCGGATAAGGAGTGGGTTAAAAATGCTTAACAGACTGGGAATCAAAACGAAACTGCTGGCGGCATTCATCATTGTCAGCCTGTTGCCCTTGGGGGTGGTCGCCTTTTTGGCCGTCAACCGGGCCGGCCGGGCGCTGCAGGATGAAGCGGCCGCCAAGTTCACCGCCATCCAGGAAGCCAAGCGCAACCACCTGGAGGACTATTTCACCCGTTTGCAGACCTCCGTGAAGACCATTCAAGCCGATCCCTACGTGCGGCAATGCATCACCTCTTTTGGAACCGCCTTTGAGGGCAGCGACAATACGGTGGACAGCCCCAACTGGCAGATCATCGTGGACTTCCGGGAGCCCCGGCTCAAGGAAATGGTAGCGGACTATGGTTTCGGAGATCTGCTGCTGATATCCACAAAGGGTTATATCATCTACACCACCGCCCGGGAATCGGACATCGGCATGCAAATTCCCGAGAGCGAGCTGGCTGCCACAAGTTTGGGCCGCGCATTCCAAATGATGGCCCAAACCGATGACCAAGCGGTGGTATTCGCCGACTTCGCCCCCTATCCGCCTTTGAAACAGCAACCGGCCGCCTTCATGGCAAGCCGTGTCATGGACGAGTATGCGGGACATGTGGGTTATGTCGCCATTCGGTTGTCCACCGAGGCGGTCAATGCCATCGTCCAACAACGCAGCGGTCTGGGCGAGACCGGCGAAAGCTATCTCGTGGGCGCCACGAACGGCCAGACAGCGCTGCGCAGCGACCGGGTGGTAAAGGCAGGCAATATCGGTGGGGCGTTGACCGATACGTACAGTGCTTTGGCCGTCAAGGGCCAGAGCGGTATCGCCCTTCAAATCGACACCAACGGCAACGAGGAGCTGGTGCGCTACGATCCGCTGACCATCGAGGGCCTCACCTGGGGCATGGTCACCACGGCGGCCACCAGCGAAGTTTTTGCGGCAGTCAAGGCCCTGCGCAACACCATCCTGGTGGTCATTCTGGTGGTGGTGGCGGCGGTCATCGCGCTGGCCCTGGGGGTGACCACCATCATCCTCAAACCCATCAACGGCACGGTGCTAATGCTCAAGGATATTGCCGAAGGGGATGGGGATCTGACCAAACGGCTCACGGTGGACACCCGGGATGAAATTGGCGAAATGGCGACCTGGTTCAACACCTTCATGGACAAGCTGCAGAAGATGATTCGTCAAATCAGCGATGATACCACCACCCTCAACGAGGCTTCGACCAGCCTGTCCGCCATCGCCGGGCAGATGAATGCCGGGG
Source organism: Desulfatitalea sp. (assembly GCA_018224505.1). Taxonomy (GTDB): domain Bacteria; phylum Desulfobacterota; class Desulfobacteria; order Desulfobacterales; family Desulfosarcinaceae; genus Desulfatitalea. The sequence continues at coordinate 2,251 of JAGTVD010000113.1, forward strand.
TCGAGAACATGTCCCAGCGCTCGCTGCAGGTGGCCTCCGCGTCCGAGCAGATGAGCGCCAACATGAACAGCGTGGCTGCCGCCAGCGAACAGGCGGCCACCAATGTCAACATGGTGGCCGCCGCCACAGAGGAAATGACGGCCACGGTCAATGAGATCGCCCAGAACTCCGAAAAAGCCCATGCCATCACCGAATCGGCCGTCAGCAAAGCCGGCGCCACCTCCGCCAAGGTGGATGAGCTGGGACGGGCCGCCAACGAGATCAGCAAGGTGACGGAAGTGATCAACGATATTTCCGAACAAATCAACCTCTTGGCCCTGAATGCCACGATCGAGGCAGCCCGGGCCGGCGAAGCGGGCAAGGGTTTTGCCGTGGTGGCCAACGAAATCAAGGAACTGGCCAAACAGACCGCAGCGGCCACCCATGATATCAAAACCCGTATTCAGGCCATCCAGCACTCCACCGGTGATACGGTCACCCAGATCGAGGAGATTTCCGCTGTCATCAACCAGGTCAACGACATTGTCGGCACCATCGCCACGGCGGT
>JAGTVD010000114.1 GCA_018224505.1 Desulfatitalea sp.
ACCGCACACCCGATAAGCTGCCAAAGACGGAACAGGGCCCCCTTTTTGCCGCCTGTGACGAGGCACTCCTGGAAAGCGTCCAGTGGATCCGCCCGCGCGTGGTCATCGGCATCGGCGCGTTTGCCGCTCGCCAGGCCCAGCGGGCGTTGGCGCAAACCGATCTGCAGGTGGGACGGATTACCCACCCCAGCCCCGCCAATCCCAAGGCCAATGCGGGCTGGGCCCAACACATCGAGGCGGAGCTGACCGCCATGGGTATCGAGTTGCCGGCCTAGACACCATCAATAATAATATGGGTTGAGGGTGGTTGGGTGATGTCTTGCATTCATCGGGCGCTGTCGACCAGCGATCCAGCGCCCGGATCGATTACTTGAGCCCGGCAGTTGTGCGTTGCCACACCTGTTCGGCGGAAATCAGCGCCACCTGCTGGGGGTCGATCTGGATCGTGTGGGCGTCGGGCAGGTAGCGATTGATCACCAGGGAGATCTGGGTCGTCAGGGCGTCAATTTTAAGATCGCTCACGGTGGTGATCATCCGGATGTCATCTTCGGCCAGTTGGCGCAAATAACTCAAGCGATCCCGGCCGGTCTGATAATAGACCCGCTTGGTGTCCAATTCGTCCATGTAGGTGTGGATCACGCGCAGCAACTCCAGGTTGTGGCGCAGTCGCAAATGTTGCTGCGCCTGCGGGAGCGTTTTTATCCTCAGGCTTCTGACCAGGACCTGAATCTCCGCGTTGAGCATGGTCCGCTGTTCACCCAGCGCGGTGTGCAGCGTGCGGGACTGATCGATGCGATCCTTCAGCTGTTGTTGCAGCAATGTGATATCGGCAATGATTTTTTCCAGTTCTCCGCGTTTGGCATTGGCCGCGGCGGCAGGCGGTATGCCCGCCAGAATCCAGATCGCCGTCGCCACCATCAGCGCCATCAGCATCATCGGGGTCAGTCGTTTCAGGATTGCTGCCATGGTCTAATTGGCCTCCAGTTGGCGTCGCAGTTGTTCAGATAGAAAGAGTTGCGTGCCGTAATTCTGCCAGCGTCCGATACTGGCCAGCCCCACCATTTCCAGTTGGGTGCCCTGCCATTGGGAGAGTTGGGTGGTGGCCTCTGCGGATAAAACGGTCAATCCGTTGAGCGAGAGCCGTTCGCCGGGCCACTGGGACAGATGCTGCGCCGCCTCGGCAGACAGTTCTTTGACGCTGTTCAAACTGAGCCATTCCCCGGGCCACTGGGTCAGAATGCGGGCCACTTCCGGGTCCAGCTCGGTCATTTCGTTCAAGAAGAGATCCTTTCCACTCCATTTAATCAGGCAACTGGCGGTTTCCGGCGCCATGGCCGTCAACAGGAACATGCGATCATAGTTGCCCCGGCATATCTCGGCGCTAATCGCACGGTTGAGCGGTGTACGCTGGGCAATCCGGTCCACTTTCTTGCTGATTTCAGCGCTCACCTCCTGCCAAATGGCAGACAAGGGCTTTGGCGGTACATCGACACTGTCAATGGAAATCTCGGTGTTGAACTGCAGGAAACTGCCGATGGCGGTGGTGACTTCCTGGCGGAAAGCATCCAGGGGGAGGCCGTGGATACCCATGTGCAGGACCTCATACACTTTTGCGCGGCGTTCCATGTAGAGCAGCTCTTCGGACATGGCCATCAGCTGGGTCAAAGGGGTATCCAACTTGGTGATATACACATCACGTCGCTGGATGGCCCGCAGCGCCAACTCGATTTTCGTGTTGGCCATGGCCTGGTCGAGTTTGGGAATGCGGTCATTGGACAGGTTATTCTCTATGGCTTCGATATCTTGCGCAATACCCAGAGTGTAGTAGCTTTTCAGCTGCTGGATATCGGAAATTTTGTTCTGGATATCGTTGCGTGCGGCTGACAGATCGGTTTGCAGTTGGGCGAACGAGGCTTCGGCAGGCCGGCGAAGTGTTGATTCGCGCCATGACGATGGCGCTGTTGCCACAGTGGCGGCGGGTGCCGGGATTGTCGGGGTGGTATCCGGTGGCGTCGGGTTGGGACGTGCTTCGGCCACTGCTGGCGGTGGGGCTGTGGCCGACAAGGGCGCAGGTGTCAATGGTAAGGCGGTTGGCGCTTGGAAAAATGTCTGGTACCCCCAGAATCCGATAGCGGTCAAGAGCACCGATGCCGTGACGGCCGACACGGCTTGCCATAACCGTTTGCGGTGCCATCCGGTGCCAATGCTGTTGCGTCGGGCGGGTGCCCTTTTCTGTTTCATAGCCCCCTGGCCGGCCGTCGCGTCGTCCAATGGCACTTCCTGCAGGAGGGGATACGCATCATCGACGGCTTCCGGCAGCGAGGGTGGCGGAGCGGAGGGGCCAGCGACCTTTTCCAGCGTGTCCTTGAGATTTTGCGATCGGCTGCGGCCCTTGTCGGCGGGCGTCGGTGCTTGTACCTGCTCGTCCGCCACACGGGTATCCGCCTTGGTTCGGGTGGCTTTTTGCACAGGGGCAGCGGCTGCGGTGCTCAGCAGTTGGCTGAGTTCATCATCGAACTCATCCATGCTAAGATTGGCCGGCATCCCGGCTTCTTCTTCTTCATCGGAAGCAGCATCGACGGCCTGGCTGGGGTCGGTTTCATCATCCGCGCCGGTGTCTTTGGCTTTTTTGGCCTCGATTTCGGCCATGATTTTGTCCAGCGCCGCCTGCTGATCGTCGGACACGGCCTCGGCATCATCCGGGGATTCGGATTCATCCGCGTCGCTGTCGGGTAGGTCGTTTTTGCGTTTGGCCTCGATTTCAGCCATGATTTTGTCCAGCGCCGCTTGCTGATCGTCGGACATTGCCTCGGCATCATCCGGGGATTTGGATTCATCCGCGTCGCTGTCGGGCAGCTCGTTTTTGCGTTTGGCCTCGATTTCGGTCATGATTTTATCCAGCGCCGCTTGCTGATCGTCGGACATTGCCTCGGCATCATCCGGGGATTCGGATTCATCCGCGTCGCTGGCGGGCAGGTCGTTTTTGCGTTTGGTCCCGATTTCGGCCATGATTTTGTCCAACGCCGCTTGCTGATCGTCGGACATCTCTTCAGTGTCCGCTGTTGCCGTGCTGTTGCCGTCCCCTTCTTCTGCGCTTCCTCCTTTGCCCTCGATTTCGGCCATGATCTGTGCAAGCTGGCTATTTTGATCTTCCGAGAGTTCGGATTCTCCGCTTTCAGGAACCGGTGCTTTATCGGAAACAGCATTCCCTTCGTTCTGCGACAGCGCCGCATCGGTGCTTTGCGGCGGTGCCTCCTCCTCCACGACCGATTCGACTTTATCGGTTGATTCGTCTTGCGCATCTGAACCGTTGACAGCACCGATCTCGGCCATGATTTTTTCAAAAGCCGCTTTTTCTTCAGGGCTGAGGCTCTCCAACTCATCATCCGCTTCAACGGATTCGGGCTTGGTGTTCTTGTCCTGGTCAGCTTGGCTCATGGCATCGTCTCTGAATTGCAACTATTCGAAAAACCGTTCATATTTGTTTGTATGCACTGCATGGGGCCTTCCAGAGGCGCTGACGCAATGCGCTGATACATCCTGATATTCTGTCATATCGACTACTTTACGCCAAACTTAAGCCGAACAACCAACTCCGGCTTGTGATTCGGCGTGTTTTTTCATATAGTCAAGGTAGCGTTGCGGATGGCTATTGGCCGTTTACTGTCTTAATGATTCAACCGAGGTTCCGCGCAGATTATGACCCATCGTCCATCGGATACCCCTTCCGGGGAGATGATCCCACCACTGCATGCCCGATTGCATCAGGAACAAGAGGCCCGCAAGGCCTTGGAAGAGCGGATCCGCAAGGTGATGGCGGATCACAAACGCATGGAACTCGAACTGGTGCGTTATCGCGATCATTTTGAAACCCTGGTGGCCAACCGAACCGAGGAGCTGACGCGCACCAACGAGCAGTTGATGCGCGAGAACCGCGAACGGCGACTGGCGGAGCGGGGCCGACGGGTTTTCGAGGACCAGTATCGTGAAGCCTCGCTCATGCTCGAGACCATGCTCAACGCCATCCCGGATATTATCGGCGTTCAGGACGGCAATCATCGCATCATTCGCTTCAACAGGGCCGGATACCGTTTTTTCGATATGGATGAGGAACAGGTGGTCGGCAAGCGTTGTTACGAATTGATCGATCAGGGCGCACCCTGTGAAAATTGCGTGATGCGCCGAATCCTCGAGACCAACGAGCCGGCCCAACTGGAAAAATACATCGATGCCAAAGGGGTCTGGATGGATATCCGGGCCTACCCGATCCTGGACATGGATGGGCGCCTGTTTCGCATCGTGGAGCACTGGCGCGATATTACCGAGCTCAAACGCAGTGAGGCCTCGCTCATCGAATCCGAGGAGAAGTACCGACTGCTGGTTGAAAACGCCAACGAGGGGATTTTCATCTATCAGGACAACCAGTTCATTTTTTCCAACCGCCGGGCACGGGAAATGGCCCGCCGACTCGGCCTCGCGGCGTTGCGCAAGCCCCTGCACAGCTTGATATACGGGCCTGACCGGAAAGTGGAGGACGCCTATTTCGAACGGCGCCTCAGCGGCCAGGAGATCAAACCCCCTCCCTTGTCCTTTCGTCTGGTCGATGTCCGCAATGAACTCATGTGGGTCGAAATGAACACGGTCAACATCACCTGGCAGCAGCGGCCGGCGACATTGAACTTCATAAGGGATATCACCCAGGGCAAACAGTTGGAGCGGCGGCTGCAGGAAGCCCAGCGCATGGAGTCACTGGGTACTTTGGCAGGCGGGATTGCGCATGACTTCAATAACTTGTTGATGGGCATCCAGGGCAATGCCTCGCTGATGTGGCTCGAGCTGGAGAGCAATGCGTCGCTGTCGGAGAAGCTCAAGAATATCGAAGATTGCGTGGACAGCGGTTCGCGTCTGACCAAACAGTTGCTCGGTTTTGCCCGTGGCGGCAAGTATGTAGTCAAGCCGATGGATATCAATCAGGTGTTGCGCCGATCCGCCGAGATGTTCGGACGCACCCGCAAGGCGATCAAAATCCACGGGAATTATCAATTGGATCTGTGGACGGTGCTGGCGGATCGCAGCCAGATCGAACAGGTGCTGGTCAACCTGTTTCTCAATGCCTGGCAGGCCATGCAAGGCAGCGGCAATCTCTATTTGAGCACCACCAATGTGGCGCTGGAGGATGCCTTTGTGCAGCCGTTCGACGTGCCACCGGGCCGCTACGTGCAGATTAATGTGACCGATACCGGCATCGGCATGGACGAGGCCACCCAGCGGCGAATTTTCGACCCCTTCTTCACCACCCACGAACCGGGCCGGGGCACCGGGTTGGGGTTGGCATCGGTGTTCGGCATCGTCAAGAACCACAATGGCATCGTGACCGTCAAAAGCCGCCCCGGAATGGGCGCCACCTTCGAGCTTTTTCTGCCGGCATCGGACAAAGCGCCCCAGGCCGATGTTGCGCCGGTGACATCGGTGGAGACCGGTTCTGAGACCATATTGCTGGTGGACGATGAAGACTACATCATCGATGTTTCCCGATTGATGCTGGAGGGGTTGGGCTACCGCCTGCTGATTGCCGACAACGGGCATACGGCCATCGATCTGTTCGGCGAACACAAGGACACCATCGACCTGGTGGTGCTGGACATGGTGATGCCCGATCTGGATGGTGAAGCGGTTTTCAAGGAGCTGCGTGCCATCCGGCCCGATATCAAAGTGCTGTTCGCCAGTGGATTTTACGTCATGGAGCAGGCCACCGGATTGATGCGCAAAGGCCAGACCGATTTTTTACAAAAGCCATTCAACATGCACCAGCTTTCCACAAAGATCCGCCGCATGCTCGATGGAAAAACCGACAGCGGAGCGATCAGCGACACGTCTAAAACAGCTTGAGCTGGCGGCTTTTGCGCACGGTGCGAGAGGCGGCGGTGGTGACTTGGGGCGGTTGGGTCCCCTCGGGCACCGCCACATCCATTTGTGGATCGGCATGCAGCACCTTGAAACGATCACTGTCGATAAACTGGATGTGATGCACCGGATCGAGGCACAGGTCCATCTCTTGCCGGGTCACCACCGGAAAACGGTAGTGGCGGTTGCTGTAGCGGACAGGGCCTTTTTGCTGGATGCGATCCTCGATAAAGCGCACGTGGTCCCGCAATCGTCGTTCGATGAGCCGGTTAGCAATCTCCGGCACTGCCCCCAGCTGTTCGAGCACCACCGTTTTGAAGCCCGGGTCGATTTCGTAACCGACGCAGTGCCGCCCGCTGCACATGGCCGCCAGCATGGTCGTTCCCGTGCCGAGAAACGGATCGAGCACCCGATCCCCTTTGAGTGAAAACATTTGGATCAAACGGTAGGGCAGGGTCAGAGGGAAGGCGCCACTGCGCTCCCGGGATTTGACCGCGTTGCGTCCCTGGGGCGCTCCGGGCAAGTTGAACCAGACATCCGAAAACCATTCGTTGCGCTCTTCCCAGAAAAAAGCGCTCTGGCGGCGCGCTGCTTTCAGGTCGTCCGACAGAAACGTCCGTTTGCCGTTCAGACGAAAAATCAGAATGTATTCATGCTCCAGGGTCACATAGGCCCCGGCCGGCAACATGCCTGATCCCATGAATTTGTTGGGGGCGTTGGTGGGCTTGCGCCACAAAATGGCCGGCAATTGGGAAAACCCCAGCTCCCTGAAGGCCGCAATGATCCGTGCGTGATTGGCAAACAACTGAAAGTTTTCATCGATGGTGCGGGTGGCGTCTCCGATATTGATGCAGGCCAACCCCCCTGGTTTCATGACGCGCCGCAACTCGCCCCACACCCTGTCCAGAACGGCATGCATGCGTTCAAAAGCCTGGCTGCCATCGCATCTGGTCAGCGCCTTCGCTATGGCCGGATCAGCCGAGCAAAAGATGCCATCCCACATCTCGATCATGGGGTAGGGGGGGGAGGTGACCACCAAATCGATACTCTGATCTTCGATTTCAGTCATTTCCGAAGCATCACCGATAATAATCCGATGATTGGATTCCATGAACCAGCGAACCTCCTTCTATCCGTGTTCATCCAGAAACGGCATCTTGCGGCCCATCTCTGCGTTCCCGCTCTTTTGAAACCCCCGCCGCAGCCGCGCTATGCCTGCGCTTTCAAAATCGCTGCGGCCTTGATCCGAACCGCAAGCCATCATTTCCGGGTGGACCCTATCGATGCGATTGGCGACAGGGCCATGCAGCGCTGTCTATACCAATTTTCGCCCAACCGCAATGATTGCCGCTGGCCGCTGCCCAATTGCCTATTGATGTATCCGGCAAAAAATTGGTAAAAGGAAATACCGCAAACAGAAAAGCGGAATGGCATGGTGAGCCTTTTATTAAAGCCTTTTTTGCTAATAGGATCCATACCCGCTTGCATTGGGGTGCAATCCGACAAATGATGAAAAGCGCGTATAATGATGCAAAATGACCGATCTCCAAGCAAAATGACCCGTCGGCTGCTCATCGGGTTGGGGCTCTTCATCGCCCTGGTGCTCTTTGTTCTGGCGGTGAGTGTTATGGGTGCCAACGGGATAGTGGATTTCTGGTGGTTTAACGCCCTTGGGTATCAATTTTTCTACCTGCAGCGCATGTTTTATCAGTACGTGGTATTCGGCGCCGTTTTCTTTTTTTTCTTTGTGATCTTCTTTCTGAACTTCTGGATCGCCTCGCGGCTTTTCAAAAAAGATGCTTCGCCGGCATCGGATACCGAACCCAAGGTGCAGGGCAAAATAATCAAGGCAATGCAATCCGGCTCCGTTCTCTTATACGCACCCCTTTCCATTTTGTTGAGCATACTCCTGGCCCTGCCTTTGTATCGCAATTGGGACAGTTTTCTCTTCTACATCTTTGGGCCCCAAATGGGGGTCAGCGATCCCTTTTTCCACAAGGACATCTCCTACTATCTCTTTGCTTACCCCATTTACAGCATGATGCAACAGCCGTTGCTGATCGCGCTGCTGGTGCTCCTGGTCGCCAGCGCCTTTCTATACACGGTCTCAAACCGGATGCAAGCCAGGCGGTTGCTGCGTTTCAGCGGTGGTGCCAAGTGGCATCTGAGCCTTCTGACCGTGGCCATGGTGGCCATGGTGCTCTGGAGTCTATACCTTCAAAGTTACGGACTGCTCTATGGCACCAACCATGAACCGCTCTTTTTCGGTCCCGGCTACATACAGATGAACGTCATCATCCCGGTAAAGTATGGCGCGATGGCGGTTTTGGCAGCGTTTACCATCGCCCTGCTGTTTTCTCTGCACACACGGCGCGGCTATAAGGTGCTGATCGGGGTTGCCGGATTGCTGGCCATTGTCATGGCCGCCAAGTTCACCCCCTACTTGCCCGAGTTGGTGCAAAACTATATGGTCCGGCCCAATGAGATCGAAAAGGAGCGCCCCTACATAGAGCGGCACATCAAAGCCACGCTGGATGCCTATGATCTGAATCAGGTGGAAACCCGGGAGTTCCGGCAGCAGGTGCTGCCAGATCGCCCGGTTACCGGGCAGGTGCGGGATGTGCTGCGCAATATTCCCGTGTGGGATGCCGAAACCCTCACCGATGTCTTTCTACAGTTGCAGGTCCTGCGTCCCTACTACACCTTCCCCCTGGTCAGCGTCGGGCGTCACACCGTGCAGGGCAACTATCAGCAGGTGTTTGTCGCCCCACGGGAAATCGACTACGATACCCTGCCCGACGGCGCCCGGAGCTGGATCAACAAACACTTGATCTACACCCACGGACATGGTGTGGTAATGACCCCGGCCAGCCAGGGCAGCGCCAGCGGCAGTACAATGACCTGGTTCATTCACAACATCCCCCCCGAATCCCGGTTCGGTCTGGATATCGAGCAGCCGCGCATCTATTATGGACTCTCCAAACTTCCCTACGCCATTGCCCCCAACTTGTCCGGTGAGATGGATTACCCGAAGGGCAGCAGTAACGTGATGGCCGATTACGACGGCCGGGGCGGTGTGCCGATCTCCTCCCTGTTCCGCCGTTTCCTGTTTGCCTACCATTTTGAGAACAAGAACATCTTCTTTTCCACCGAAATTAATAAAGAGAGCAAAATCCTGTTCAGGCGGCACATCGAGGAGCGCGTGCGCCACATCGCTCCCTTTCTGGCGCTGGACCAGACCCCCTATGTGACGGTAACGTCCAAAGGGGTCTACTGGGTGCTGGATGCCTTTACCACCTCCCGGTGGTACCCGGCCGCCGCGCCGTACGAAATGGATGGGACGCCGATCAACTACGTCCGCAACAGCATCAAGATCGTGGTGGACGCCTACCACGGCAACGTTGACTTTTACCTGTTCGATGAACGGGATCCCATTGCCCGCGCGTATCAGCGCATTTATCCCGGCCTGCTCAAGGACAAATCGAGCATGCCTGCCGAGTTGCGCAACCAGATGCGTTACCCCAAGGATCTGTTCGATATCCAGATGCAGGTCTACGCCAAGTACCACCAGACCAACCCCCAGGTCTTTTACCAGCAGGAGGACCTGTGGACTTTCGCGCAAACCTTCGACGGCGACACACCCGTGCCGCTCAAGCCGCACTACCTGACCCTGGACCTGATCGAACCCGGGCGGCTCGACTTCATGCTGCTGCAACCCATGTTCCCCAGGGGGCGTGACAACCTGCGGTCCATGGCCGTGGTGGGTTGCGATCCGGAAAATTACGGCAATATCATCGTTTACGACTTCCCCAAAGGGGAGTTGGCCCACGGCCCTGCGCAGATCGACGCGCTGATCAATCAGGACCCCGATATCTCTCAGCAATTTTCCTTGTGGAGCCAGGCCGGATCGTCGGTGGTGCGGGGTAAGATGATCATCCTGCCGGTGGACAACAGTATTCTCTTCATCCAGCCGGTCTACCTCAAGTCCACCGCCCGGGTGACCATTCCCGAGCTTCAACGCATCATCATGAGTGAAGGCCAGGCGGTGGTGATGGAACGCTCGCTGGAAGAAGCGTATCATGCGCTGCGTGAGCGCCTGGGACAATAGCGCCCCGCCCGGCTTGCGACTAAAACTCTTTTTTACACGACGCGACTGACGATCTGCTGCGCCTCTTCTTGAATTTGGCGCAAGTGGGCATCGCCTTTGAAGCTTTCGGCGTAGATCTTGTAAATGTCTTCCGTTCCCGAAGGGCGGGCGGCAAACCAGCCGTTGGCCGCCACCACCTTCAATCCGCCAATGGCGGCGCCATTGCCCGGCGCGTGGGTCAGGGCCGCTTCGACCTTTTCTCCGGCCAGTTCGGTGAGGGTGAGCTGGCTGGGCGACAGCTTGGATAACGCCGTTTTTTGGGCCGGCGTGGCAGCGGCATCGATGCGGGCGTAGACCGGGGCGCCAAACTGGCTGGCCAACCCCTCGTAAACCTCTCCAGGATCGCGTTCCATGCGCGCGGTGATCTCCGCCGCCAGCAAGCAGGCGATGATGCCGTCCTTGTCCGTGGACCAGGCCGATCCATCCATGCGCAGAAAAGAGGCCCCGGCACTCTCCTCGCCGCCGAATCCCAGCGAACCGTTCAGCAGTCCGTCCACGAACCACTTGAATCCCACCGGCACCTCGTAAAGCTTGCGACCCAGGTGGGCAGCGACACGGTCGATCATGCTGCTGCTCACCAAGGTTTTTCCCACCGCCGCTCCGGCAGGCCAGTGGGGGCGGTTCTGGAACAGGTAGTAAACGCACACCGCCAGATAGTGGTTGGGCGGCAGCAAGCCGCCGGTCCGGGTCACAATACCGTGGCGGTCATAGTCGGTATCGCACCCCCAGGCCACCTGGAAGCGATCCTTTAGACCGATCAGCCGCTGCATGGCATAGGTGGAAGAGGGGTCCATGCGGATGCGGCCGTCCCAGTCCAGGGTCATGAATCGAAAAGTGGGGTCCACCGTGGTGTCGACCAGCGTCAGGTCGATTTGATAGCGCTCGGCGATGGCCGGCCAGTATTGGATGCCGGCCCCGCCCAAAGGGTCCACTCCCAATGGGATGCCGGCATCGCGGATGGCGTCCATGTCGATCACGTTGGCCAGATCATCCACGTAGGCCCGGATAAAGTCATGGCGCTGGGTGGTGTCGGCCCGCAGGGCCCGTTCGTAGGGCATCCGTTTCACCCCCCGCAAGCCGTCCGCCAGCAACGCATTGGCCTGGCGTTCGATCCAGGTGGTGATATCGCTGCCGGCCGGACCGCCGTTAGGTGGGTTGTATTTGAAGCCGCCGTCTTCGGGCGGGTTGTGGGACGGTGTGATGACGATGCCATCGGCGAGACCCGATTTTCGACCGCGATTGTATGTCAGGATGGCATGCGAAAGGGCCGGTGTGGGGGTGTACACATTGTCGTCGGCCATCCGCACCGCAATGCCGTTGGCCGCCAACACTTCCAGAGCGGTGGCCATGGCCGGGGTGCTCAGCGCGTGGGTATCCATGCCCAGGTAAAGCGGCCCATCGATGCCCTGGGTCTGGCGGTAAAGGCAGATGGCCTGGGTGGTTGCCAGAATATGGGGCTCGTTGAACCCATTTTTGAAGGCCGAACCACGATGGCCCGAAGTACCGAAAGCCACGCGCTCCGCCGCATTGACCGGGTCCGGTTTGCGGACAAAATAAGCGGTGATCAGTTCCGGAACGTTGACCAGCATGGAAGGGTCGACCGGTTGGCCTGCCAGTGGACTGATGCTCATGGGACGCGCTCCTTATTATTGATTGATATGGAAGGGCGACGGCGGGGGCTCCGGCCCCCTGCCCGAACCAACGGCAGCTACGGAAACTGCTGCTGTTTCGGGATTGTTATTGGCTGTCTATTCGGGTGATAGTGAAAATACTTATCAGCGGTTCGGTTTTAAAAAATGGCAAGTGCCGAAGGCGCCATACAATAGAACGGGCCAATCGCACCCACTCACCTGCGCATATTGACCATTATTAACATTGTTTGGGTGATAGCGGAAGTCCCGGCAATAAGGTCTTATGCCTTTTTTCCCATCGAGGATTGTTCTTGCTGTATTGACCAGGTCGATCAGGGTGATCGGTTTGCCCAGAACCTTGGGGATGCCGGACCGGAACAATTCCAAAGTCGGACAAATCTGGTTTTAACTTGGTTTTATGATAACTTGTCTGATATTGTAATGTGCTTGGAACAGCGAACCCAAGAATGGCTGATCCAATCCGATTATGACCTGGATACCGCCGATTACATGCATTCGCTGTTGGAAACATTCTGATGAATGGCAAAGAATCGTTGGATTCACAGCCAAGTTAAATGAATGATGGATTGTGCTGGCAGATAAAGCGATATGTGGTTGGTGTCTATTAGGTGCCCAAAACGAAAGAAGATAACTTATTGAAATAAAACAAAAAGTGGCGGAAGTGCATGGGAATCGAACCCACCTAGGACGGTTTTAGCGCCCCACACCGGATTTGAAGTCCGGGAGCCCCACCAGTGAGCTGTCCACTTCCGTGTCGTTATTGGGACCCCATTTTATTCAGTGTGCAATAAAAGTCAACCGGTTTGATTGGAAACGACCATGCGTGTGGCCTATTTGGATTGTTTTTCGGGTATCAGCGGAGATATGACGTTGGGGGCGCTGGTGCACCTGGGCGTGCCGGCCGAGTGGCTGGAGGAGACCCTGCGGGCGTTGCCACTGAAGGATTTCGAGATCGGCACCGAGACGGTGATGCGCAGTGGCATCCAGGCGGTTCGGGTGCATGTTCGGATCGCGGAGACGCACCATCATCGTGGACTGGGCGATATCGAGAACCTGATCGGCCAGAGCGCGTTGGCGGGTCGGGTAAAAGACCGTTCCCTGACGATTTTCAATCGCCTGGCCGAGGCCGAAGCCCGCATTCATGGGTGCACCAAGGCGCAAGTCCATTTCCATGAAGTGGGGGCCGTGGATGCCATCGTGGATATCGTGGGGGCCTGTCTGGGGTTTGAATACCTGGCGATCGACCGCCTGATCGCCTCACCCTTACCCATGGGCCGGGGGTTCGTTACCTGCGCCCACGGTGTGCTGCCGCTGCCGGCGCCGGCCACCCTGGAGATACTCAAAGGGGTGCCGGTTTACGGTGATGATGCTGCCCTGGAATTGGTCACCCCCACCGGGGCTGCGATTGTGGCGGGCATGGCGGATGCTTTCCAGGCCATGCCGGCCATGCGTATCGATTCCGTGGGGTACGGCGCCGGTGCCCATGTGACGGAGGGGCGTCCCAACCTGTTGCGCATGGTGATCGGCACGCCGTCGTCCAACCAAGGCGATGTCGACCCGTCGGGCGCAGGGGAGGGCGAGCAGCTGGTGGTGGTGGAGACCTGCATCGATGATATGAACCCCGAGATCTTCGGCTACCTTATGGAGACCCTGTTGGCGGACGGCGCCCTGGACGTTTTCTGGGTGCCGGTGCAGATGAAGAAGAATCGCCCCGGGACTTGGGTTCAGGTGCTGTGCGCGCCCTGGCAGCGGGAAGCCGTAGTGACACGCCTGCTGGCGGAAACCACCACCCTCGGGGTGCGCTATCACAATGTGCTTCGCACGGCCCTGGCGCGGGAGTCTGTTGATGTGGATTCGGCCTTCGGCACCCTGCCGGCCAAGCGGGTGCGGGGTGTGGACGGTACGGTGCGCATCGTGCCCGAATATGAGGCGTGCCGGCGCATCGCCCTGGAGAAGGGCCTGCCGTTGCGGGACGTTTACGAAAC
>JAGTVD010000115.1 GCA_018224505.1 Desulfatitalea sp.
ACCCGGAGATGATCGCCTCGGCCATTCACCAGATCGAGTTTCATCGCAAGGAGGTGACCAACACCCCCTACCCCTACGGGCTGAAACTGCTGTTGATGGCCATCGGCAGCTGGCTGCACGGCGGAGACCCCGAACGCATCCTGCGGCTGGATGCCGATTTTGAACGTTTGCACCGGGAGATCGCCGGCGGGCCGTTTCTTGAAAAGCGCATGCGTACTTACTTTCTGGACAACCCCCACCGGGTGCGGATGCTCCTGGCGCCGGACCTGGAGCAGTCGGTACGGGAGCAGGAACAGGTGCGCCAGTCATTGACGGCGCGCTTGAGCCAACTGGACGCGGCGGCGCGGCAGCGCATCGAAGAGGAAGCCCGCCTGCTCCAGGCGCGTCAGGAGAGTGCCGAGGACGCAACCTGCCTGCCCACCCTGGCGTTGACCGACATTCCGCCCCGGGTACAGACCTGCGCCCCCACCACTATCGATAAAGAGCTGCCGTTGTGGCATTATGCACAGCCCACATCGGGCATCTATTACCTGAACGCCGTCGCCGGGGCCGGGGCCATGGATGCGGCCTTGCTGCCCTGGGTGCCTTTTTTCTGCTACGCCTTCAACAAGCTGGGCACCCGGAAAAGCGACTACGTGCAGATCGCCCGCCGCATCGACGCCGCCAGTGGCGGCATGGGGCTCAGTACCCAGGCCCGGGTGCTCTACGGCCAAAACGGCAGCTGCCTGCCTTTGGTCCAACTGGGCGCCAAGTGCCTGACCCGTAATATCGATCCCATGTACGGCATCGTGGAAGAACTGATCGCCGAGTTCAGCTGCCATGATCTGGCGCGCCTCAAACAGCTGCTGGGCGAGTACCGCTCGGGGTTGGAGACCATGATCGTGCAAAACGGCCACCGGCTGGCCATCTCCCTCTCCGCCCGTGCCTTCGGGTCCGCCAGCGCCCTGGGCGAAACGTGGGGCGGCATCCACCAGGTGCGCACCATCCGCGACATGGCCAAGGATGCGGACACGCCCCGCCTGGAGGCCCTGGCCGAACGGCTGACGGCCATCGCCCGGGCGCTGTTCACGCCGCAGAACCTGATCATGGCCGCCATCGGCGAACCCGAGGCGGTGACGGCGGCCCGCACCCGCACCCTTGCCAGTTCGACCCTGTCCGGGTTCCAGCGGCAACCGGGCAACCTGGCGTTCCCCGTGCTGCCCCCGGCCGCTGCACCGGCGGTGCCCCGCGAAGGATGGAGTACCTCCAGCGCAGTGGCCTTCGTGGCCCTCACCGTGCCCACCGTTTCCCTGGGCCACCCCGATGCACCGGTGCTCAGTGTTCTGAGCAAGCTGCTGCGCTCGCTCTACCTGCACCGTGAAATCCGCGAAAAGGGCGGCGCTTACGGCGGGTTTGCGCTCTACAACCCCGAAAACGGCCTGTTCAGCCTGGCCTCCTACCGCGACCCCCACATCGTGAGGACCCTCAACGTCTATGCCGGCGTTACCGATTTTCTGCGAACGGCCGGCCTGACCGATGAGGATATCAAGGAAGCGGTGCTGCAGGTGTGCTCGGAAATCGACAAGCCCGATCCCCCCGGCCCCGCCGCCCGCAAAGCCTTTCAGCGGCTGGTGGTGGGCCTGGACGACGCCGACCGCCAAGCGTTCAAACAGCAACTGCTCCAGGTCACCAAAGCACGGGTTCTGGCCGCCGCCGAGACCTACCTGGCCCCGGGCAAGGCCCCGACCGGCACCGCCGTCATCGCCGGCCAGGACCATTTGCAAACAGCGAACAAGCAGTTGGCGGACCAGCCCTTGTCGATTCATGTGATATAGAAAAACAGATCGTATGGGTATCGGTTGGGCGGTTGGGCGGTTTTTCAGTTGGGTGGTTCTTCGGTTGGGCGAGGTAGCGGCGGTCAGGGTTTGGCGAGGGTGGCGATGAGCTCCCGGAGGCGCCGGGAGAGGGTTTCGGGGATCGGGGCGGCGCCGGCTTCACGGCACAGGGCCACGGTGCGCTTGAGTGTGGACAGGCACACCTTGCACGCCTGACATTCGTTCAAATGGCCTTCGATCTCCCGGCAGAGGGAGCCATCCAACTCGTTGTCCAGGTACTCGGACATCCGGGCAAACAGCTCGCGGCAGCGGAAATCCGGATGGTTGTGGGGGGTGTGTTCAGACATTGTCAAAATAACTTTTCAAATGGTCCCTGAGGAAAAGCCGCGCGCGGTGCAACCGCACCTTGACATTGGCCGGCGTCAGGTTCAGAATTTGCGCGCTCTCCTCGGTGGAAAACCCTTCGACATCCCTCAAGACCAATACCACCCGGTACTTTTCGGGCAGTGCCAGAATAGCCTCCTGCAACTTGCGCCGCAACTCGTCATTGAGCACCCTGTCCAGTGGCAGCGCCGCCCAGGCGGGGACATCGCCCTCCACAGCCGTTTCGTCGGTGGGTAAAAATTCATCCAACGACAGCTCCCGGTCAGGTGCGAATTTTGATTTGCGACGCTTCTTAATGCAGATGCTGGCAGCGATGCGATAAACCCAGTTTTTGAATTTGGTTTCATTGCGAAACCCATCCAGGTATCTGTAAACATTTAAAAATGTATCCTGAACCAGATCCTCGGCATCGCTGGCCACACCACACATCTTCAATCCGAAATTATATAGCGCCCGCTCGTAACGTTTAACCAGTTCGGGAAACGCGGCCGCTTGATCCGCCCGGGCGGCCCGAACCAGTTCAGCATCAGGATCACTCTTTATCGGATAACGAGTCGGTTCGCTCATCTGGGTCCTTGCGTGTCACCTGACACGCATCGCGCATTCACGTGGACATGCCCAGCTTGGGCAGGATATAGGCTTGCAACAGAAACCACACCCCCAATACCACCAATAGAACAATCAGCTCTTTCATCGTCGTCTCCTTACGGGTTGATACAGCGTTGAGCGTTGTACATAAGGAGACCGGGATGGGAAAATGGTTACAGGCGCCTCCAACCTACTGTCGTACCCGCAGGCTGTGGGCATCGATTTCGTATTTTTTGATTTTGTAGTGGATGGCGCGCCGGCTGATGCCCAGGAGTTTGGCGGCCTCTTTTTGAATGCCGCCGGTCTGTTTGAGTGCCCGGACGATGGCGCCCCGTTCGGTATCTTCCAATGAGAAAGAGTCGCTGACCGGTTCGTCGGGAGCCATGGAAAGGGTGGGCAGTCCCGATTGATGCATGTCCTCGGGGCGCAGCGCATTGCCGTGGCACAGGACGATGCCGGCCTCGATGGCGTTTTTAAGCTCGCGCACATTGCCCGGCCAGGGATAGTTGGTAATATAGTCGATCGTTTCCTTTGGAACCTGCGCCGGCGGCAGGCCGCTCTGGCGCGCATAGGCCTGCACGAAATGTCTGGCCAGCACGGGGATGTCCTCCCGCCGCTCGCGCAGCGAGGGTATTTGCAGCGTAACCACCCGCAACCGGTAGTAAAGATCCTCGCGAAAATTGCCCTTCTTAATCTCCTGCACCAGATCGGAGTTGGTGGCCGCCAGCACTCGGCAATCGACGGCGTTTTCCTTCAGGTCGCCGATACGGCGGATTTTGCGATCCTCCAGGAATCGGAGCAGCCGCACCTGCATTTCCGGCGATATGTTGCCGATCTCGTCCAGAAAAAGGGTGCCTTTGTCAGCGGTGTCGATCAACCCGCGTTTGTCGTTGACCGCGTGGGTAAAGGCACCGCGAACATGGCCGAACAGCTCACTCTCCAAAAGGCCGGCCGGCGTGCTGCCGCAGTCCACCACGACGAACGGCTGTTTGTTGCGGGCGCTGAGAAGGTGGATTAACCGGGCGATACGCTCTTTACCGACCCCGCTTTCACCCAGAATCAACACATTGACATCGCTCAAGGCCACCCGCTGCACCAACTTGTACAGCGCCTTCATTTTAGGACTGACGGCGGACGCCATATCCTCGATCAGTTGGTCATCCTCGCCATTGCCCACCGCGCGCGGATTTTCCGCCAGCACTTGTCGCAGTTTAAATACCAGTTGCCGTCCGTCGAATGGTTTGGGCAGGTAGTCCACGGCCCCCGCCTTGACCGCCTTGACCGCATCGGCGACAGTGCTGAAAGCGGTCAAAAAGATGATCGGCAACCCGGGCTGAAGGGTACGGGCTTTGAGCATCACGTCCATTCCGCCCATCCCCGGCATCTTCATGTCGGAGATCATCAGGTCCACCCGGTTATCCTGGAGCAGATTCAGGGCATCCTGACCATTTTCCGCCTTTAGAATATGGAACCCCGATGATTGCAGACGCGCTTCGAGCACCTGCAACACATGGGGATCGTCATCCACGATTAAAATCGAGGACGGTATGTCATTGAGTACTTGTGCCATTTCAAGCCTTCTCCGGCCGCTCCGCCCAGGTCTGCCCGGTCATGGGAGATTGCCCACGACCGCTCTTTACCGAACGGCGGCGAGCCTCTATTCTGTCGAGGGAATAGCGCTTTTTCGTTCTTGAATTCTCTGATCGATCTTTTCGAAGGCTTCGATCTGCTGGTTCAGTCGTTCGATCTCTTTTTCAAGCGCTTGTATTTTCTGATCTTTATCCTGCATTTGCCGATCCGCGGCATCCAACCGGTTCGTCATTTGTCGCAAGGCCTGGTTGGCTTCCACCACAAACCACTTGGGTACCGTGGGTGCCAATTCGCCGGTACCCGGTTCCACATCAATATCCAATGGGATGTGTGAAAAAATCATCTTATCGCGGATGATCGGTGCGAACAACCGTGCATCCTCGTACCCGCTCGCATCGGGTGCGCTATTGAGCCACGCGTGCCAGAGCGCCAGTGCTTTCGCATGCGCACCGGGGGTTTCCGCGGCCATCAACCGCGAACACGCCAAGCCATACAACGCCATACGGGCGATGGTGGGATTTCCGGTCTGCTCGCGAATGGCATCGAAACGTTGAGCGGCACCTGCATAGTCTCGGGCCAGATAGCTGTTGACTGCTTCGTCATGGGCTTTCAAATCCGCCGGTGACAAAGCCCCCGGCGCCACCACCAAGTGCGGCTGCCCGGGCCACTGGCATCCCACCACTGCGGTCATCCCAAAGAATAAAAAGACCAGCAGAGCGCCCAAACCGGACCGCGCCCTTCGATTACGGCTTATGCTTTGCGTCTGGCCCGCATGGTCGGCGGCATTCGTTTGCAAGCATTCAAATTTCATCAAGTTCAAATACAGGTCCTATATAACAATGTGAATGCGAAGGGTTCCCGGCCACGGAGCCGTCCTGGACAGCGGGCACAAGGAGACCCGCAAGCGACCAGCCGTTTTTATATCACGTCCACTGAATGGCGCAACACCTATCCCTGCCGAATGCAAATGAATGCATAATGCAAAAAAGCCAATTATTGAATGGCCCTCAAGGCGGTACGCTTGACGTGCCACTTTTTAAGGCCCTTGTCGCGAACCGTCGTTTCCGCCGGGAAAAACAGGGGCAATGTAAAACTGAACGTGGTCCCCTGGCCGACATGACTCTCCACCCAAATGGCGCCGCCATGGGCCTCGACGATGTTCTTGGTGATACTCAGGCCCAGTCCGACGCCATCCAGGTGCTCCCGCACGTTGGTGGCGCGGTAGAATTTATTGAACAGGTTTCCGATCTCCTCGTCCAGAATACCCGGACCGGTATCCACCACACTGAACGTCAGTCGCTGTTGGACATCGGGTGCGCCCACCCGGACCCATATGCGCGCCTCGCGGTCCGAAAATTTAACGGCATTGCCAATCAGATTGAGAAACAACTGCCGCAGGTATTGGATATCACCTTTCACATCCGGGGTATCCATTGGAATTTCCGATTCCACATGCACCTGCTTGGCTTCGATGGAAGCCTTGAGACTTTCAATACAATCGGCCACCAATGCATAGGTGTCCACCGGCGCAAAGTTGAGCTGCAGGGCGCCCGGTTCCAGGCGCGAGGCCTGCATGAGGTGGTTGAGCAAGTCACAAAGGCGCCCGATTTCCGAACCTGCGATTTCAAGAAACTTGCGCTGCCGATCGTTGATCGGCCCCATCACCTGCTCCTCGATCATGTTGACCGATTCGCGGATGGAGGTCAACGGCGTTCGAATTTCATGACTCAACATGGAGATGAAATCGGACCGCAGTTGCTCCTCCTGCCGCAAACGTTCCGTCATTTCATTGAATGCCGCGGCCAGTTCCCCCAACTCATCCCTGGAATGAATCTTTAGCGGCTCGCTCGATCGGTTCTTGGTAATGGAGCGTATCCCGCGCATCAAATCTTTGAGGGGGCGGATCATGGAATAGGAAAGAAACACCACCCCCAACAGCCCCACCAGGCTGGCGATGCCCAACCCGATCAACGCCTTGTGGGCCGACTGCGCCCCCCGCTGATTGAGCTGGCGGGTGGCGGCCTCCACCTCCTGCATATTTTCCAGACGCGCGGCGGAGACCTTCTCGATCCAATCGTTGATCACCTTTTCCGGAATCCAAAGGGTCCCGCCAGGAGCCACCACACCCTCCTGTTCCGCCTCATCGGCCGGCAAAGACGGATAGTGGCTGTAAACATCCGCAATCTCCTGCCAATAAGGCGATATAACCACCCCCTGGTCGGCCAGCACCAGAACCCGGTTCAAGCCGGCCTCGAACTCCTGGCGGGCTCGGATAAAATAGTCCAGATAGTCCCGTCGTTGCAGAAGGTGGTACTTTTTTTCGTTCTCCTCCATGCTGATCAGGTTTTCGAGCATGCGCTTCGAGATATCGGATATGGCGTAATTTTTACTGACGATACCTTCGGACAGATGCACCACTTGCTGAAAGTTGACATACAGCAACAAGATCGTGCCGTAAAAAAAAGCCACAATGGCAAAAAACCAGACGAGCAACTTGCCCGTAATGCCGTAACTTGGATCCATTAGATCTATTATCCCAATTTATAGCGCCTGTTCAGCGACAAAACAGAGGATCGAACGGTCGGACCAGCCGCCACAGACATCTTGCCGCCCCAAGCGTTCCCCATACTAGCAGAATCGGGACCACAAATCAATTTGTCTGCAAGGCCGCCACAGGCGCAATCAGCACAGACAACCTCTTGACTTGACACCCGGTAGAGGCTAAATAAGCCTCAAGACCAAAAGCACCCAACCGCAAACACCCACGCACCACTTGCAATGTGATCCAGGCGGAAAGGAAAATGATGCTGAGATTGGGCTCCACATCCCCCGATACCCGGGAAATGGATCTGGATGACATTTTTCTGGCCCGCTTGAAGTTGCTGCTGATCATGGCCAAGGCCTATCTCAAAGGCTGGCCCATGGGCGAGCACCGGAGTCAGGCGATGCTCGAAAATGCGCGTCATGTGGAAAGCGAGTCCATCGATCTGGGCCGCCTCATGAATGCGATCAATCATGATGGCGCCACCCCGGAACCCAACGAATACGATTATCTTTTTTATCAGCGGGTGAAACTGCTGGCCATCATGGTCAAAGCGGTTGCCAAGGGCTATCCCATGGGCGAGCAGCGCAAGGCGGCCATGCAGGAGAATCTGGATATGATCTGCCAGACTTTGATCCTCAGCAGGGGCGAGGCGGACATGGCATTTTTAAAAGTGGCCTGAAAAGGTATGGATACCCCACGGCATCCGATGCGACTGAACATACTGATCGTAGACGACGACCAACTGGTGCGCGACTTCGCGGTCAATACCGTGGCTTTTCATACCAATCGGCCGGTCATCACCCTGGAAAGCGGTTTTGACGGGTGGCAGTATCTTCAACAACAGGGACGTGATATCGACATGGTCATTGCCGACGCCACCATCCCGGACATGGATGGGCTCGAGCTGCTGGCTTTGGTGAAGCGCAACGATCCGCGCAAGATTTTCATCCTCACTTCAAGCAATGCCGACCATGAAAGAACCGCCGTGCACCTGAACGCCGATGCCTTTCTGGCCAAACCCTACGATGTCCAGGACCTGCTGCGGGTAATCCAGGAACTGGTGCGGCAGGCCGAATCCCGCCCCGGCAGTTCCCCCACATCCCGCGCTCAGCAGAGCAAACCCAGGACGGCACCTACCCCCTCGTGATTACATACTTTTGATCAATGCCCGAATCTTGTCTCTTTGCTGTGGGTTCAGGCGTTGAAACTTGACGCAGCGGCGTTTGACCTGCTGTTTGGGAAATATCAGTTCGCCGGTGTCTAGATCATCCACGATCTCGCATGGAATTTGGGCTGCGGCCGGTCGACCGTTCTGTGAAATCGTCAGTGTCTTGTGGTGATGCGCCACCGGAAGACCATTGTCCACAAAAAAGAACGAAAGGCCGCCCATGCTAATGTCATATACCTGGTTTTGACCCGGGACCACCTGACCGCCCATGACCACGCAAATCCCCCTTGGCGCGCGAAAACGCCGCCGTTTGCGCATTTGCAGCATCAATAGCCGTTTGAACAGTCCTCGCATGGTACCTTCCATTTTGACATCCGCACAACTGTTGCTATACTCGGTTCATAATAAGGGCCTCTCACCATGAGTTCAAGGGCAGGAGGATGGAATGAAGACAAAAACACATTTGGTATTCTGGGCCTGTCTGCTTTGCAGCATTCCGGTTTTGGGGGCCGACACGATTTATACCTGGACCGACGATCAAGGCATAAAGCGGTTCAGTGACCGCCCACCGGCCGAAGCTGCCGATGTGGAAACCATCTCTGCGGAACCCCCGCTACCCGCCAGCGAAGGTGTACGTCGGGAATACCTGCAGATGCTCGAAGCGTCCGCGCAAGAGCGTCACCAGCGGGAACAGGATTTAGAACGGGAAGCCGCCGCCCAGGCTGAGAAGGAGAAGCAAGAAATTCAAGACCAACGCAAAGCGAAAATCGATGCCGAACGGGAGCGCTTACAACAGCAAATCGATGCCCTGAACAATCGCGCTTTAAGCCCTGGTTTCACCCAGGGCATGCGCCAAAACCAAATCGACCAGATCCAAAAAAAGATCGACGCCCTGGAAAACGAGTAACCGTCCACACGTCAACCAACCCAACAAACCCAACAAACCCAATAAACTCAACAAACCCAACAAACCCAATCACACTTCAGCGTCATCCGTGTCGAGGGTCCGGCGCATGCGGGCCGCGCGGATCTTACCTTCCAGCGCCTGACGCCGTTGAAAGGCAGCTTCGGCTTTATGAATCAGATCCGGGATGTCCGCCGGTTTCATCAGATAGTCGAAGGCCCCGTTTTCCATACCTTCGATGGCCGAATCCACTGTGGCGTGACCGGTCAACATGATCACCTCCACCAGGGGAAAGGCGTTCCTGATCTCCTTGAGGGTGGCGATGCCGTCCATGCCCGGCATCTTCACATCCAGTATCACCACATGCACATCGGTTTCGTGTAAGATCTGCAGCGCACGGGCACCGCTGGAAGCGGTCAACACGTTGTAGCCGATTCGACCCAGCAACTTGCGCGTGGTGGCAAGGAACCGCTCCTCATCGTCCACCAGCAAAACGACCATATTCTTTTCCATAGCATGTCCGCTTCGTCTGTCAATAAGGAAAAATGACCCACCCGCCTGAACACCTACTGACCCATCACCCGCTCAATTTCAAAGAAGAGGTCCTGTTCGCGAATCACCCCGGCCACTTCGGTGCCGCGCATCACCACCATGCGGCGCAGCCTGTTGGTGACCATGGCGTAGGCCGCTTCCATCAGGTTGGCGTCGTCATTAATGGTCGCCGGTGCCCGCGACATGATTTCGCCCACCGGGCGTTTGGCCAGCAACCCCGCTTCCCGGTTGAACGCCCCGCGCCAGAACATGGGCGAATGCTCCATCGCGTCAGCCATGGAGGGCTTGGGCGCCGACAAGTAGGCCGGCATAACGGCCCGCAACAGATCCACGATGGCCAGCATGCCTTTCATCTTGCCTTGCCGGTCGAAAACGATGATCGAACGGTGTCCCGTCTCCATCAGTCGATCGGTGCAGACCGCAGCTGAAAACGACTGGCGCAGACTGCGGACCGCCTCGCCCACGCTATGGTCTTCGGTGATGGTGGTGTAGTCGGTGATGGGAATCATCACATCCCGCACCAACCGTTCTTCGCGCGGTTTGTCCGTGTGTCCGAAATGATGGGCTTCGAACACCTTGGCCGACAACAGGTCAATATCGCACGGCTTGGCCAGATAGTCGAAGGCGCCGCTCTCCAGGGCCTCCCGAGCCGACGGGACTTTGCCATGGCCGGTGAGCATGATCACCGGCAAATCCGGTTGGCGCATTTTAATCTGCCGCAGCACCTCGTGACCGTCCATGCCCGGCATCTTGACATCCAACACCACCACATCGGGTTGTTCGCCGAGCTTTTCCAGAGCTTCCTCGCCACTGGCCGCCAGGAGGGTTTCGAAACCTTTCTTGTTCAATATTTTCTGGGTCGTGGCCCGAAACTGGGCCTCGTCATCCACCATTAGAATCTTGATCCCTTTAGGCATGCGTTGTGTCTCCTTTATTCCCCCGAACCGCCACAGGGGGTTTGCGCTGTCATTGTCTGTTCAAAAGCGCATTGCAAATTGTAATAAATAGACCATCATGATCAGAATCGCGCCCGTCGCCACAATGGCGCTGAAGGCCTTCAGGCCACTGATGCCGCCGGTTTTAACCAGACCCAAACCGATCAGCACATACTTCAACAGTTCCGCCCACGGGGCGATACCCGGAATCCAGGCCAACAGCAGCACCCCATTGGCATAGGCCGTCACCCCCAGCAGCAAACCGTACCTAAAGCGGCCGGGGGAAAAAACCCGAAACAGCAGGTGCAGCACCAGAGCCGTGACCACCGGCATCAGCAACGCGTTCAGCGAATAAAGTACAAAGTACATCGGCCGGTTTGCCGCAGTGAACAAGGTTGCCAACACACTGTATATCAAGGCGGTCAATCCCAGAAAAAGCAGGATGTCGCGCTGAGTTTTAGCGGATGGCAAAGCCTCGAAAAAACTGCCCGGCTGCATCAACAGGTTGACGCCATCCCGGTAGTATTGCCGTCCGATGGATTGAATGAACATGGTTGCTCCGGTGTTGATAGTTGCGATGGTCATGATGGTCGTACGCCTCGTGTTGGGTGCATTTTAAAAATACCCGGGCAGGCCGGGAAACCCCATCCAGCGCCAGTAGGTGGACGCCAGAAGCATCAGTCCGGCCATGTTGGTGAACCACAGAATCACACCCACCCGCAGAAAATCCTTGGGCTCCAGGTAGCCGCTGGCATAAACGATGGCGTTGGGCGGGGTGCCGATCACCAGGCAGTAGGCGAAGGAAGAAGCGATGGAAGTCCCCATGGCCACGAAGGGGATCATGGAGGTGCCCGGATGCACGATGCCGGCCATGGCCAGGGTAACCGGACCCACCGCGGCGCAAGCCGGACCGTCGGCCATCAACTGGGTCAAGAGCCCCACGATGATGTTGCCCGACAGCAGCAACCCCAACCCCTCTCCCAATCCCAGAGGTGCGGTCAGACTCAGCATGGCCTGGGCGATCCAGTAGGCGCCGCCGGTCTGCACGAGAATGCGGCCGAAAATGATGGCGCCGGCATAGAGCCACACCACGCCCCAGTCCACCTTGGTCTGGTAGTCGCGCCAGTTGACCACGCCGGCCAGGATATAGGCAATGCCGCCCATGACCGCCAGCACCCCGATACCGAAGCGGATGCCGGTCCATTGCAGGATCAGGTTTTTTTCCGTGACCCAGGTAAAGAGCATCACCAAGAAAATAATGATGGAGATAATCTGCGGTCGGGTCCATTTTCCACCGCCGACCTTGTTGACTTCGCTTTTCACCACCGCCATGGCATGCGACAGATCGGTGACACGGGGCTTGAAGCGCCAGTTGATTACGATCCAGGTGATCGGCATGAGCCACAACAGCAGGGGCGCGCAATACATGACCCACTGCACGAAGCCGATGGAAAGACCGAACATGTCCTCGGTGTAGCCCATCATGATGATGTTGCGGGCGGCGCCCGAAGGGGCCAGCGAGCCACCCAGGTTGGCGGCCATGGCGATGGTGATCATCAGCATTTTGGCCAGCTCGGGGTCCTCCTGGCCGGTGGCCTGGACTGTGGTCACGTACAGCAGAATACCGATCGGCAAAAACATGGCGGCCAGGGCATGGTCGCTCATGAACATGGTCAAGGGAGCGATGATCACCACGATGATCAGGGAGACCCAGCGCACGTTGGGCTTTTTCAACCGGCCGAACATGGCCATGGCGATGCGCTTGTCCACGCCGGTTTTGACGAATGCGGTGGCGAACATCAGACTTCCCATGATGAACCAGGTGGCATCGGACCAATACATGGCGGGCATGTTGTTGCGGTCCACGATACCCGTCATCAGGGCGATCACACCGATGCTGAAAGCCACCATGGGCAGCGGGATGGCTTCGGTCATAAAACAGAGCACCACGAACACGACGATGCCCACCGCGGCTTTGACATGGAAGCCGGCTTTTGCGGCTTTCACCTTCTCCTGCTGGGTGAGCATCTCAAAATTAAGTGTTTCCGTGCGAATCGCATGCCCCTTGTTCATCAGTGCACGAAATTCATCGGGTGGCATCTGCCTGGTAAATGTCTGAATCTGTTCCAGGTGCGCGGGGGTGGAGGGTATTCCATTTTGTTCGCACCAGCGCTGGTTGCGACGCAGAAACGAGGGCTGACCAAACGATGAAGACTGCACGCTTTGCTCCATCATACGCACCATCTGGATCTGCCACTGCTCCAGTTCGGTGGTCGGATTATTGAAAAGCGTCCGGGCAAAATGTTCCTGCACATACTTGGGCCCCATGGAATATTCCACCCCCACGTCCAGCATGCTGTGGGGGGTGGGAATCAACAAAATCAGAATCAACAATCCCAATGGAAAGGCGAAGAGTTTCCAATTGATGAACTTGTCGTAGCCCGAAAGTTTGACGTTCTCCTTTTGTTCCGTCATTGTTCTCTCCCTTTTGCGCCCGGATCTGGTTATCGTGCACTTTCAACTCATCACCTGGGCGCGTGTTTCGTTGGCACGGCTCAGGTGTTATCCGATTCCCATCACGTGGGTAAACATATAAAGCACGAAAAGTACCACGGTAGCGTAGAAGTAAATCACCCGTTCCTTCTCCCTTGGAATCCGGATCGCCCCTCGCCTGAGAAACTTCTTCAATGCACTGGTCATGAAGCCTCCTGTAAGAAATCGTTTTACTTGTCAGGTTTTAACTGGCAGATGGATGTAAAAGGTGGTGCCCTCATTCTTGCGGCTGCTCACCTCCATGGTACCCCCCAGGTTATCTATGATGCCGTAGCAGACCGACAACCCCAGCCCCGTGCCTTTGCCCACCGGTTTGGTGCTGAAAAAGGGCGTAAACACCTTGTCGAGATTTTCAGGGCTGATGCCGGCCCCATTATCGGCCACGCAGAGGGTCACCTGGTTGTCGTCCGCCATTTGGGCGCTCACCTGAAGATGTCCGCCCTCGACGCCGTGGCGTTCCACCATGGCGTCCAGGGCATTGTTGAAAAGGTTCACCAGTACCTGCTGTAACTGGCCGGCATCGGCGCTGACGGCAGGCAGGTCTGCCGGCAGTTGCTGTGACACCTGGATGCCATGCACTTCGGCCTGCTTGGCCACCATCTGCAGCACCTCTGGAACATACTGTTGAAGCGCAATCGGTTCGATATTCGGTGTGCTCTGCCGCCCGAACTTCAGTACGGACTGGGTAATGGCGGCGCAGCGACCGATCTGTTTTTTGATCTGGTCGAAGCCATCTTCGATTTCCGCCAACGTCTCGGAGGGCAGCAGCGCGCCACTCTCCTTGAGTTCTGCCAGGTTCATGTCAATCAATGCTTGTTCACTTTTCATGATCTGCAAGGGGTTGTTGATCTCATGGGCCACGCCGGCGGCCATCTGGCCCAGCTCTGCCAGGCGGGTTGCCCGCACCAGTTGCTCATTGAGCCGCTTTTGATTCTGGTCCGCCGTCTGCATCCGCCGCATAATCACCTGGGTCAGGGAGATCGCCAGCAGTACGACGCCCGTCACACCCACGACCAGGGTCAGCAGAATCAAATAGCCGGCCGTGTGCATTTCGGCAAAGGCATCGGCCACCTCCCGGCGCACTACCAGGCGCCATTGGCCGTTTTTCAGGTCCATGGTGATATAGAGGTATTTGAGGCCGCTTTCGTCCGGACTGACAAAGTAGTGGGGCGTCCGTTCCACCGATGGCATCAAAAAGTGATCCGGCGACACCTCCATCAGGTGGCCGCCCGAGCGTCGATCGGTTTGCAGGATGCCATGGGCATTCATGATGTAGGCCTCACCGGTACGACCGATGCGGACATGCTTGACCAGTTCGTTGAAAAAAAAACTGTCGATGGTAGCGCGGATGACCCAGCGCCGCCCCCCCTCCTGTCGGGCGATGGCGATGATAAAATGGGGCACCTTGCGGTAACCCAGAAACACATCGCTCACATAGGTGCCATACTCCATGACTTGCTTAAACCACTCGGCGTCCTTATATATGATACCCGCCAGGTGGTAGGGCCCCTCGTAGGCGACGTGGAGGCCCCGATCATCGAAAATCCCCAGGTCGCCAAAGGCCGGCGACCGCTGCTGCAAGGCGACAAAGATGCGGTTGAGATTCCCGGACTCCGCCAGCTCCTCGAAGCTATACGTGTTTAATAGAAGTTCCAGATCCGCCTGCCGTTCGAACAGAAATCGCTCTATCATTGCGCCGTGATCGGTGATGATCCGCTTCATGCTCTCGGACGTGCTTTTCTCGATGGAGGAGGTAAAATAGTAATAGCCGATGCCCAGGACTAGGACCAAAGGCACCAGGGGCACCAGAATCATGCTGACGAGCAGCATGTTTTTTACTCTTGTTTGCTCTCGACGGGGATCCGTTGCCATAGGAAATTTTCCTTCTACCAGTGAATTGTCCGGCCGACCCGACGCCCGCCGTACTGTGGCTTTTAAAGCAACCGCCATGCCATTCGGGCATCATTTCAGAACGCTTATTAACGACTTTATTTCAGGCTGTTATGATGCATACCCGAAGGAGGACAGCCGCGTTACAGCGGGAAAGTGTCAGGTTGCTTTACAGTCTGTAAATGATGAAAAAATGGATACCCTTCAGAAAAGGCATTCGCAGGGCCTGGCAAAAGTAAGCGGAAGCGCACAGATCGGTGCGCTTCCGCCATTGCCTTGTTGAGCCGTTAGGTGCCCAGCGTCAAGTTATAATATCCCGGTGATCGCCGAACAACCAACGCCTGTTAATAAGCGTTCATCCTTGCGCGACAAATGTCAGAGCCGCTCATTTTTCCACCACCAACTCATAACCCGACATCGTCAGTTTCGCCGGTGTCTTCATGTTGTCAATATTGCCGGGCATGCCGACCAGCGGATACCAGATCGCCATTGAAAGAGATAAAAGGATGATGCCCAGAAATGCTCGGAAGACAAAGACCTTGAAGGCCTCCCACTGGGTGAAATAGCCGAAACCATAGGCGATAAGGGTAGGCGGGCAACCGATGACGAACAGGACGAAGGTGGTTGCCAGGGGCACGCTCATGGCAATGGGCGCAACCGGCGTCCCGGCCATATCGGCCATGGGCA
>JAGTVD010000116.1 GCA_018224505.1 Desulfatitalea sp.
GCCCGGAAAACGGCGTCGATGCGGGCAGCGTGAATGTCATCGCCCGGGACGGCGTCGGTCCACACCGGATCCCGGTCCGGTGCAGGGCGTTCAAGCACATAGAGCGTCCGGCCGCTGCGCGGATCCTCGCAAACGACCCGCCGGATGGCTTCCGGTCGGACGTCCAGCAGATCCTTCTGAATCCAGTCGGCAACGCGCCCGCCGAAGGGTTGAAAGTCCCGGTCCACTAAATATCCCACGCTGCTGCCAACGGGCAGCACATAATGGCCGCCCATTGTCCCTTCCCGGGCCCGACCGAGAAGGATGTCCAGCAGCGGCTCACCGCGCCCATCCTGGAACACCACCCGCCTCGCTTTATGCGCAGCAGGGATATCCGGAGCCGCGGGATCGTGCAGCTGCAGCCGATCCAGTGTGTCGGAAAAGAGTTCAAAGGCACTGCCGACACTGCTGTCGCTGATTTTCTGAACGAGGTCTGAAATTTTGGAGAAGTCGGCAGGATAACCGTACCGATCCGCCACGGTCCAGATATCGCCCTGCTTTTCAAGGGTCACCGCCCCCGTGGCATGGGTCACACGGATGGCAGCGATGCGCTCCACCTGCCAACCGGCAAAAGGGTGCTGCCCCAGGCGGGAGTGCCGCGAGGTTGTGGTGTCGAAACCAACCACAATATAGGTCGCCACGGCCAGCGGCAAAAGGATGATCAATAGAATCAGCAACGTTTTCGGTTTCATGCGCTCCGTTTTACCTTTCGGGGTGCTGGATAAACAATCGGGCTATCTGGACCTCAAACGCCGGCGCCGCCGATAAAGCGCATAGCCGATACCCGCAACGGAAACCGCCATTGGCATCATAAAAATATTGATGAACTTGAGTTTTTGCGCCAAGGCATCGATATCCGCGCGCAAATTGCGTCGCACCGCGGTCAGCTCCTGGGTGATGCGCGCCCGCTCTTCCCTGAAACGCCGCACTTCGGCCTCCTGCTCGGGGCTGAGCACCAGTTGCTGGGAAGGATCCTTGCGCTGCTCCAACTGATTCAACTGTTCGTTGGTCTGCTCCATCCGATGCACAAGCGCCTGCTCGCGCTCCAGCCAGCGCGCCTGGGCGTCAAGCTCCAGCTCTCGGACCCGGGTAAATGGCTTTTCGAAGCCCTCCCGGGACCGGATCCCAATCAGGGCTTCGCTCCCCGTGAGCATTTCGCAGGCATTGAGCAGGAGGTTCAGATTGTCGTTAAACATCCTGGCGACCTCCACTCCCATGACATTCTGGGGGGCTATATAGTATCCGTCAAACAACATGTCGGCATCGGCCACCAGAATCACTGTGGCCCTCCGAAGCCCCTTGGACAGATGGGGGTTGTCGTCCCGTTGAGAGCCGTCTGTCTCAAGACCGGCGGTACCGGGGTGGCGCTGTCCATCACCCACGGGCGGTCCCTGGACAAAGCCGCTCTCAAACTTTCCGGTCAACTGCAGCGCCAAATCATGAAATTCGCGCGACGGTTCAAACGCTTGACGCAAAGCCGCTACGCCGGCAGGCACCCTGAAGCTGGGGATCATGGCCGACTGCTCGCTGGAGCGCAGCAGGGGCTCCACTTCCAGCCCCTTGTCAGCCACAACAGAGAAACTGCCGGCCACGGGCAGCAGCAAGTTTTCGAGTTGGGCCGTGAGGACATGCTCGGCATTGATGGCTGCAGGTGTCATGGAGAGCAACACCGGGTTTTGCTCGGCCTGCTGGTTGGCACCCCGCATGCGGGTTGAAAAATTAAGATCCATCAACACCATATTGTCGGCCATTTCCAAACCCCAGGCATTGAAGAAACGCTGCATGGTTCCCGCGCTGCCCCGGCCTGCAACGGGATCGGAAATGGCGAAGGGGTCCACAAAGATCAGCAGATTGCCGCCGCCCAGCAGGAATTGATCCATGGCATAAAGCAGCGGTTCCGACACTTCGCGGGGATGCACCACCAGCAACAGATCCAGATCCGCGGCAATCCGGTCGGCATCCGGACGGATCGCTGCAACATCATAGCTCTTGCGCAATTCATTAATGAAAAACCAGGGGGGATCCGGCGCCGGCTGGCCGGGCATGACAAAAGGCGTGGTCGAATCACCAAATACCGAAAAACTGCTGATGACCCCGATACGCGGTTTGCGGGGGGCCTGGATCCGCGCAATCAGGCGCGTGAGGTCATATTCCAGTTGCCGCTCCCGTGCAGGATCCAGGAAAGGAATCACCTCGTCCTGGCCGCCGGCCAGAACCACCATGCCAAAATAGAGGGGTTCGCCGGTGGGCATGGGCAACCGCTGAATTCCGAACGTCTGGGCCCATGATTCTTCCACGGTATCCATTTTAGGATCGTACCGTTCGATGCGCACCCGGCCTCGGCTGAAGTGGACGTATTCGGAAAGAAAATCCTCCACGCGCCCGGCATGGGTGCGAATGGCCACCGGTGTGTTCGCCAGGCTTCGGGAGTAGAACAGCTTGATGGTGACATCCCGTTCGATATCCGCCAGGATAACGCGCGTGCCTTCGGAAAGCGAGTAGAGTTTTTCGCGGGTGGTGTCCCAACGGGCATTCACCCGGGAGACGATCAGGTTCACACACACGATGATCAGCAACACCACGATCACGCCGGCGGCGGAAAGCAAGACCGATTGCACCGCTGTGGATCTGTCGGACATGTTACGGGACCTCCGTTGGCTTAGATATAATCAGTGCTCGCGGCCACAACATTTTACCGGTTCAGGCGCTTTTGCGACCCCGCACCAGAACGCCGTTGAGATAGAGCATAAAAGTGATGACGGAAACGAAATAGAGGACATCCCGCAGGTCGATGACACCGCGTTGCAGCGACAGGAAGTGGGACAGGAAACTCAGATCCGCCACCCGATTGACCAGCCAGACGGGTGCCCAGGCGGAGATCGTACCCGTTACCGGCGGATAACCGGCTAGAATGAAGAAAAGACAGACCACCACCGCCAGAATGAAACAAACCACCGGATTGCGGGAAAGGGCCGATGTCATGCTGCCGACGCTCAGAAAAGCGCCAGCCATCAAAAAGCTGCCGACATAGGCACAAAACACCGCCCCCATGTCCGGATCGCCCAGATAAGCCACCGTCAGCACCATGGGAAACGTAAAGAGCAGCGCGATGCCGATGAAAAGCCATGCGGCCAGGTATTTGCCCATCACAAGCTGGGTGACGGTCACCGGCAGGGTCAGCAGCAGTTCGATGGTGCCCAGACGCCGCTCCTCGGACCACAAGCGCATGGCCACGGCCGGGACCAGAAAAAGGAAAACCCAAGGATGCCATTGGAAAAAGCCCTGCAGGTCCGCCTGGCCCGCCTCGAAAAAGCGGGTGACCTGGAAGGTGAAAAAGCCCAGCAGCAGCAGAAAGATGACAATGAACACATAAGCCACTGGAGAAACGAAATAGCTTTGCATTTCCCGTCTGAGGACGGCCAGAACGATGGCAGTGGTGCCGGATGGTTTCATATGGGCAGTGGTCCTGGTGTCAGGGTCAAAAGGGTGTCGGCATCGGGGTCTCAATGGGCGGTTGCCGAAGGCGGCGTCTGGGTGATTTCACGGAACACTTCGTCCAGGCGGCCCTTCTCCACGAACAAGCTTCGGATGTGAAAAGGGCCGATCCCCAGCGCGCGCACAATGCCTTCGGCGATGGCGACCTCCGGCGCCCGGGGGAAAACCCGCAGGGTGACACCGGTGCCTTCCGCCGCCAACAACGCAACACGGTCGACGCCTTCCACCCCCTGTAACCGAGCGGTCAATTCGTCAACGGCGCACGGTGCCAGGGAGAGGGAAACCGCGCCGTGCAATGGGGAACGGGTTCTGAGACGCTCGGGTGTTTCATCCACCACCAGCCGCCCACGGGCAATGATGATGGCGCGGGTACAGACGGCCTCCATCTCGTCCAGGATATGGGTGGAGAGGATAATGGCCTTGTGGACGCTCATTTCCCGGATCATTTGCCGCACCTCGTGTTTCTGGTTAGGATCGAGACCGTCGGTGGGCTCATCCAGCACAAGGTAATCGGGGTCGTGGAGAATGCTCTGGGCAAAGCACACCCTTTGTTTAAACCCTTTGGACAGGGTATGGATGGTCTGGAATCGGACATCCCCCAGAAAACAGCGCGCCATCGTGGCATCCACCCGCTTTTTGCGCTGCGCCCCCCCGAACCCGCGGATGCGCGCAATGAAATCCAGGTAGGACTGGACGGTCATATCTTCATATACCGGTGCATTTTCGGGCAAATAGCCGATTTTGCGACGCGCTGCCAATGGCTCCCGAACCACGTCGTAGCCACCGACACGCACCGTGCCGCGGTCAGGCGTCAAAAACCCCGTTATCATCCGCATGGTGGTGGATTTCCCAGCACCGTTGGGACCCAGAAAGCCCAGGATCTCACCCTTGGCGACGGAAAAAGAGAGGTCCTCCACCGCCGGGACCCCGCTGTACGTTTTGCTCAGCGCATCCACTTCGATCATCGCTCGTCCTCTGGTTTTGCAGCTTTGGATCGACCCGATTTACCCCGAATCCGGCGTGGAAAAGAAGCAAAATGGATCATTTCGATCCTTGCGGATCGAACGGTGGCGGCGGTACCATTGGCCTATTGGCCGTCGCGGATCAGCGCCTTGGCCAGATTCAAATCATAGGCCCGTTTGGGGTCGAAGGCGCCGCCCTTGTACATGGCCTGGGCCTGCACGATGGCATCGTGGGGCACCCAGCCGTGACTTTCCCACAGCTCGGGGTCATCCTGATTCCACATGCGAAACGCAAACCCATCGGCATCCTGGCGGACATACATCCGCACGTGCTTGTTGCCCGGAAAAGGGTAGTAGTACAAACCACGATCATCTTTCATGGAAGCGCCGGTCCTTGTTCAATGATGTAAGCGTTAGAAAACCACGGTTCAGTGAGGATCGCCGACGGGGGCTACCTGCCCGGCGATCCAGTCGAGAAAGGCGGGATTGCCGCCGCTGATGGGTAAGGTGACAATACATGGGCATTCGTAACTGTGGTGTGCCCGTATGGCTTCCACCACTTCGGTCGCCCGGGCCGCGGCGGTTTTGGCGATGAGCACCGCCTCCTGGTCATCCTGGAATTGATCCTCCCAAAAATACATCGAATTCATGCCGTCAAAGATGTTGACGCAGGCCACCAGACGCGACTGCACCAGATCCCGCCCGATGGCCCGGGCCTCGGACTTGTCCTTCGTGGTCACATAGATCAAAACCCCTTCCATACCGCACCTCCCTTGTTTATGACAACAACCCCTGCTCAATCAAATGCGTCATGGCCCGCTGACTGATGCGGTTGACCTGGGAAAGCGCCTGGGTGAAATGGAAATCGGCTTCGTGACTGACTCCCGAATCGACCATGACGCGGGCGTTGTTGAGGTGTTTGTCCACCTCCAGCCACACCGGATCGCCGGAGACCTGGCGCGCCACCTGGGCTTCGTTGGCGATCATGGCAATGAGACCCTGCAGCAGCCGCTGGGCCCCCATCTGTTCGGGCGTGGGCAGGTTCTGCATGATCTGGGCGCAATGGGAACACCAGATCAATCCGCTTTTGACTTTTTCTCCCTGTGAAAAGGAGATGATGGCGTGTCGGGTTTCCATGATGGGGGTCACCTTTTTTATAATATGGATGCCACGGCCGATTCGGTCGGCTGATGGGCCCAAATTGACACAAAACACCTTTCAAGTAAAGCGCCGGCGTGCAATTTTTCCTTTTCTTTCAGCCCCATTCGTGGCACATTAGGGGGCGCTTTTTTCCCGGTCACCATTGATCCATGTTCATCTTGCACCGATGCGGTGCGTCGTCGGCGCCGCCGGTTGCAGAGAGTCATCGTTTATGCAGGTTGATACCGATAAACAGCAAAACAGCCCCTGGGAGCGATTGCAGGTGCTATTACGCAAAGGACCCGCCGGGGATGCTTTGCTGGAAACCGATCCGGAGATCCTGCGGGCGATTCTCGAGGAAAACGACCGCCTTTTCAAATCCATGGTCGATGCCTTCGAAGGCATGATTTACATCTGTTCGGCCGATTACCGCATCGAATTTCTCAATGAACGCATGATTCAGCACCTGGGCCACGATGCCACGGGCGAGTTGTGCTACCACGCCTTCGGCCGTCGCACGATTTGCCCCTGGTGCATCAACCATCGCATCATCAAGGGCGAAACCGTGAGCTGGGAGGTGATCAGCCCGCGGGACATGCGCTGGTACTATGTGGTCAACGCGCCCATCCACCATGTGGACGGATCGGTGTCCAAATATGCGATGATGATGGACATCCATGAGCGCAAAAGGAACGAAGAGGAGCTGAGCAACCACTGGGGTCTGCTGGAGGAACGGATCAATGCCCGAACGGCGGAACTCACCCATGCGAACGAACAGTTGCGGCTGGAAATCGAGGAGCGCAAGCAGGCCGAAAACGCGATGCGGCGCAGCGAGGCCAAATATCGTGAATTGGTGCAGAACGCCAACAGCATCATCATCCGGTTCGACACGCAAGGCGTCATCCGGTTCTTCAATGAGTTCGCCCAGCAATTCTTCGGATACCCGGAGGCGGAAATCCTGGGCCGCACACTGTGGGAGACCATTTTGCCCACCGTGGACAGCGCCGGCCGCCGCGTCACCCGCATGATTGACGATTTTCTGAGCCATCCCGAACAGTTCAAAACCGATGAATTGGAAAACCGCAGACGCAATGGCGAACGGGTCTGGGTGGCATGGACCAACCGGCCCATCCTCGATGCCAACGGCGCAATCGCCGAATTTCTGTGCGTCGGCGTCGATGTGACCGAACGCCGCCAAAACCGGCGACAGATCCGATCGTTGACCTACGCGCTGTTGAAAGCTCAAGAGAACGAGCGCGCAAAAATCGCACGCGACTTGCACGACCATATCGCCCAGGACCTCTCGTCCCTTAAAATCCGACTGCAAACCCTGTTCGGCGCCCAGATGGCCGCCCGCGAGGAGTCGCGGCACCTGATGGAGGACACGATCCAGATTCTGCAACGCTCCATTTCCGAGGTGCGCAACCTGGCCTACAATTTGCGGCCGCCGGGTCTGGACCAATTGGGCCTGGTGCGCACGCTCTTTCTCTATTGCGACGATTTCGCCCACAACAGCGCCCTTAAAATCGATTTCATCGCGGCCGGATTGGATGATCTGGTTCTGGAAGAAGATATTCAAATCAATATTTACCGCTTGATCCAGGAAGCCCTGCACAACGTGAAGAAACATGCAGCGGCCAAAGGCGTCACCATCCGGTTGGTGGCCTCCTCTCCCCACCTGATCCTGCGCATTATTGACGACGGCAAAGGATTTGATGTCGACCACTGGCGCGCCAATTCGCTCCAGGAAAAGCGTATGGGCCTGCAGAGCATGGTTGAACGGGTGGGGTTGCTCGACGGCACCATCGATATCCGGTCGCGCCCCGGCAAGGGGGCCGGAATTTTCATCACCATTCCCATTAAGGAGCAGTTCCGTGGCGGCGAAGCGGCGCATTCTGATCATTGACGACCACCCTCTGTTCCGGGAGGGGATTAAAACCATTATCGCCCGTCACAATCGGTTTGAGGTGGTGGATGAAGCGGGCACCGGTCGGGAAGGCTTCGAAAAAGCCGAACGGATCAAACCCGATGTGATCCTGCTGGATATCTCGCTGCCCGATGAATCGGGCATAGAACTGGCCCGTCGTATCCGCCATCACCTGCCCCGCACGCGCATCATGATCTTGAGCATGCATTCCAAG
This sequence comes from Desulfatitalea sp., assembly GCA_018224505.1. Classification (GTDB taxonomy): domain Bacteria; phylum Desulfobacterota; class Desulfobacteria; order Desulfobacterales; family Desulfosarcinaceae; genus Desulfatitalea. Next base: position 7,778 of record JAGTVD010000116.1, read on the forward strand.
ATCGATTATATCGTGGAGGCGTTCCAGTCCGGTGCCACGGGGTACGTGGTCAAAGAATCCGCCTCCGACCGACTGGCACAGGCACTGGATGCGGTGGCCTCTGGTGAATACTTCCTGGACAGTTCCATCTCCCATGAAGTGGTGGCCAAACTGATGCAATCCCCCGTCAAAGAGGCCAAAGTCAGTGACACCGGGTATGGCAAACTGACCGCCCGGGAGCAGGAGATCATGCGTATGCTGGCCGAAGGCGCCTCGAAGGGCCAGATCGCCGACCAGCTTCACATCAGCATCAAAACCGTTGAAAACCACCGCGCCAACATCATGCGCAAACTCGATATCCACAGCGCCATGGAATTGGTGCGTTACGCGGCGCGCCTGGGATTGATCGATGTGGATCTGTGGAAAGAATAGCGCAAATCAAGCCGCGTCAACGGTTTCAAGAGCAAACAGCTGCATCCCTTCACGCTTGCCTTTTATGGTAGTATCCGGCAACAAACGC
>JAGTVD010000117.1 GCA_018224505.1 Desulfatitalea sp.
CCCACCGGCTTGGTGGTGAAAAAGGGGTCGAAGATGTTGGGCAGCACGTTGGCGGGAATGCCGCAGCCATTGTCTTCAATCTGTACGGTGATTCGGTGGTTAGGGTGTTTGCGGGCCCGTATCTGGATGCGGCCGCCTTTGTCCACGGCGTCGAGGGCGTTGAGCAGCAGGTTCAAAAAGACCTGCTTCAATTGTTGCCGATCGCCGAGGATGGGCGGCAGGACGGGTTCCGTGTCAATTTGGATGGGTACGCCCCGGACCCGGGCCTGGTTGAAGGCCAGTTTGGCGGTTTCGCTCAACAGCAGGCCAAGGTCCAGCGGCTGCATCACTGATTTGTTCTCGCGCGTGAAATCGAGCAGGTTGTGGACAATGGCCCGCGAACGATCGGTTTCCTGGATGATATCGTTTATCATATCGGTGTGTTCGGATCTGGACAGATCATCGTATTCTTCCAGCATGGAGTGGGCCGTGAGCATGATGTTGTTCAGCGGGTTGTTCAGCTCGTGGGCCACGCCGGCGGTCAGAATGCCCACGGCACGCAGCTTGTGCGATTCGATCAGTGAGTTTTGGCGACTTTCCAATTCCCGCAGCATGCGGTTGATGGCCACTTCCACGGTCGTGAATTCATCCCGGTATCGGCGCACCGGCTTGACCGGTGTAAAATCGCCCTTGGAAATGCGTTGGGTGTGCTGCACCAGGTGCTTGAGGGGCTGCATGAAGCGCAGCGAAAGAAATCGGGCCATGTAGAGCATTAGAAAAAAGAGAAATACTAGGAAGTAGACCGGCACTTTCTGGACGAGGCTTAGCCATTTGGCGACCAGTTCGTGCTCCTTGGCCGCCAGGGCCGCCGCTTCGGACACCATCTGGGAACCGTAGCGGCGCAGGTCGGCCTCGATGGCGACCCGGCCTTCGGCGGTGTTGAACTCGTGCATGGCCACCGGTTCCAGCATTTGAAGATTGGTCTGGTAGAGCTCCAGATCCCGGAGAATTTCTTCCTTGCGCCAGGGGATGGACATGATTTCAAGATGATGCAGGTTGCTTTTCAGGATCCTGCTTGCCGTCGCAGTGCTTTCCAGGGCCTCGTTCAGGTTGGTGCCGTAAAGAAAGTAGTTCTTCTCCCATCGGCGCGCCTGTTCGATATTGAATAAAAATTGCTCCCATGTACGAACGGTTTCGATTTTTTTCTCGATGCGGCTGATGGTCAACATGGCGCCAACGGTGATCACCACGGACAATATGAAAAAGGTGAAAAACCCGAGGGTGATCTGGAGCCGGAAGTTGAATGTCGGCCGACCCAGAAGATCGTCGTGGTCCGCATTGAAGGGCGTATTGCTGCTGGTGAACCACATGCTGAGCCTTGCTCCTATCAAGTCTTAAGCATTTTCTTAAGCATTTGCGGTTTCCTGCAACTCCGTAAAACCCAACTCCTTTGCGGCGCGCAGCACCAGGGTCCGCAGATCGCTGGGTTTGAATGGCTTGGCGATCATGTCGAAAGCCCCCTTGTCCATGCACTCCCGGGCCAGGGCGCTGGTAGCGAATCCGGTAATGATGATCACCCGCGTATCGGCGGAGACGGCCTTGGCCGCCTCGAGAATTTGAATGCCGCTGACATCGGGCATCATCACATCCGTAACGATGATATCAAACCTTGTTTCCCGGATGCGGTCAAGGGCTTTGGACGGATCCTGAAACACCTGCACCGCGCACCCTAATTTTTCGAGGCTGCCTTTCAGGCGTTGGCCCACAATGGGCTCATCATCGATCAACAATATTTCGGGGCGATTCATGGGTTCCTCCCTGTCTGGGTGGGCCGGGTCCGAGCCGGCCCTGCTGTCGGTGCCGTTAGAAACTATCAAACAGCCCTTTTTCTCCGCACACTTCCACGTAGTTGACACCTTCCATGTGCATGACCGATTCTTTGATTTCAAGGGCTTTTTGGCGTTTGCTGCGCTTGAACGTTCTGGAATAAAGATAGATGGTGCCATCGTGGGCTTTGACCTCCACATCCGGCACCTGGTCCACCAGGGCCGTGCGGATCTGGCAGGCCAGGTCCAGATTACACATGCAGTTCAAGGAGTAGGTCATGGGCCGGAAACGTTGCTGGCCCAGGGTGCTGATTACGACATCGGCGGCTTCTTCGGTACTCATGTGGTGCAGGTTCAATGTCAGGTCGTAGAGGTTGGGATCGTCCAGGCGGGCGTTATAGATGCGTTGGAACCATTTGATTTTTCGAATGCCGCCACGCCCGTTGGCACCTGGCGAGACGGGTGGTGTGGTCGGATGGGCGTCGGGGTGGGCCAGCACCAGAACCTTCAGCACATGGGATATTTCGTGAAAAATGGGATATCCCAGGTAACCGCAGAACACCATCTGGTTGCCGGCCATCAGTTCGCAAAGGGTTTGGTCCAGCCATGCGATCTGTTTCAGCTTCGGTTTCCGAGCCATTCGTTGGATCAAAGGGGGTTCCTTGAGGGCCTGGAACAGTTCCGCCTCGGAGGTTTGGAAGCGCTGGGCGGCTGTTTTGACCAGCTCCTCCATCAACACCAGGCGGTAGCCCAGGCGGGAGGCGGCGACCCCGGCAATGGCGGCGCTTTCCCGGCTATGCTGGGATATGATGGCGACAATGGACATGCATGCACCTCTATGAAATCGTTTGGATGTTCGGTTATTGTGAAAGGATCAAAAAATCATAAACGGCTGCGGTTTACACGCCGTAAAACAGGACCAGCATGGCAATCAACACCACAATGAAAATGACTGTCATCAACCCTCCGGCCTTCATGAAATCGACACTGCGATAGCGGCCGGGCCCCATGTAGAGTGCATTGACCTGGTGCGTGGGCAGGATAAACGAGTTGGAGGTGGCCAACCCCACCACCAGGGCGGCCATGCGCGGGTCGGTGCCCGTGGCCATGGCCATATTGACCACCAGGGGTACGAGCAGCACGGTGGCGCCCACATTGGAGATGACCAGCGTGAAAAAAGTGGACAGCACCGCAATGGCGGTGAGCAGACCCACCGGCGAGACGTCGCCGATCAGCCCGAGCACGGTCTGGGCGATCCAGCCGGCGGCCCCCGATTTCTGGGTGGCGATCCCCAGGGGGATCAACCCGGCCAGCAGAAACACGGTGCGCCAGTCCACCGCCTGGTAGGCTTCGTCGATGGACAGCACCCGAAACAGGATCATGCCGAAGGCCCCGGTCATCAGGCAGACGGAGAGCTGGAGCTTGAACACGATGATCATCACCAGGGCCGCGGCGAGCCAGAAGCCGGCCGCCAGGGCCTTCTCGGGCTTGAGCACTTCGCCCACCGGCGTGGTGAAAATGAAATTGTGCTTTTCTTCCAGGATCTTGAAACGATCCCAACTGCCTTCGAGCACCAGGGAATCCCCCGACCGCAGCGCCATACTGGAAAGCCCGCTGAGAAAAACTTGATCGGCCCTGTAGAGGGCCACCGGGTTGACCTGGTATTGTTCCCAGAAATGGGCATCCCGCAGGGTCTTGCCGATCAGCTCGGACCGTGGCGCCACCACGGCTTCCAGGATACCGAAGCGATCCTGGGAAAAATCGTCCTTGAACACCTGCAGCGCCTCTTTGATGGTCAGGCCGTAATCTTCGGCCATGCGCTGTACGTTTTCCACCTTGCCGAATACCGCCAGGTGGCTGTTGTCCCGAATCTCGTAATCGGGTGGCAGGGTCATCATTTTCAGGCGATCCTGTCCGGCATAGGCCACAACGTTGACCTTATACTGGTCCCGGAGATGCTTGACCGCGATCGGCTCGCGAAAAGCCGTGAAATCGCCGGGGGCCTGCAACTCGAACACCTCTCCGATATCCTCGTAGGCGGTACTTGTGGAAGCCACGGGCTCCTTGTGGGACTCGGCACTCTCCTTGGGCAGCACCAGCCGGCCCAGGAAAATAAAGGCACAGATTCCCGCCGCCACCAGCGCCAGACCGATGGGCGTGACATCGAAAAGCCCGAACGGCTCCAGCTTGTAAGGAATGAGCAGGTCGTTCAACAGAATCAGCGGGCTGGATCCCACCAGGGTGACGGTGCCGCCCAGGATGGCGCAGAACCCGATGGGCATCAACATTTGGGACAGGGGCAAGTGCATGGATTTGCTGACCCGGCGGATGGCGGGCAGGAACAGGGCCGCTGCGCCGATATTCTGCATGAAGCTGGATATAAACGCCACGGTGGCCCCCATGGCGACAACCACCCGGGAGGCACTGTTGCCGGCGAGTTTGACCACCGGCTGTACCACGCGGTTGATCAGACCGGTCTTGTCCAGGCCCGCGCCGATGATGATGACGGCAATGATTGAAATGACCGCGTTGCTGCTGAAACCGGAAAAAGCCTCCTTGGGAGTGACCAGATTGAGAATCGGCAGCAGTACGGTCATCAATATGGCCACCATGTCCACCCGGATCCATTCCACGATGAACAAAAACACCGCCAGGGCGATGATCCCGAGAACAAGCACGATTTCCGTATTCAGGACGATGGGTTCCATGAAAGATCCTGTTCCTTTGTTTTGGGTTTGACGGTTAAGATCCGACAGTGGGTCAACTGGTGTAACAGCAGGGCATCGGGGTGGGGCTGGTTGCGGCTGTCCGGGGCATCTTCCGGTATGCCGAGAATGATTTCGGCGATGTGGTGCTCCCGCACGAACTGGCGCACCTCCTGGATGAAATCCCCCTGGCGGCAGATACTTTCGATTTGCAGGCCGGTGCCCGCCCTTGCCTGGGCGAGCTGGGATTCGATGGCTTGGCGGATGGTGTCCGGTTTCGGTACGTCCGCCGGGATGGGGGGGCCACCGGCGTCCAAAGGCGCGTCCCCTGTGGGGGTGCTGTTGGCTTCCGTCACGAAGAGACAATAGAAAACACCCCCATTGCGCTTGCCGAACTCCAAGGCGAATCGCACCGCTGCCAGGGCGGGGGACGAGGGTGCTTTTATGGGTATTAGATAAGCTGTCACCATACCTCCCGAAACAGGCTGCGGCGTGTCGGGGCCATCCCCTTGGGCCATGCAGCCTGCAATTGAGACTTATTCAATAAACGTTCCATTTCTGTTTATTGCAATAATCCAGCTGCTTGGATGATGTAAGGTGTTCATGGGTCACAATTGTGTTTCAGTTTGGAACTTTCTGTTGTGCGCAGGGCGTTTCAATATGAAACACGACCCATAATGATGCATCTCCCTCTATTGACCGTCTTTAACCCGGGTCTCCGGTTGAGCTATTCGGAACCGGCGCTGTTCGAGGGCTTCACGCATGCACACCATAAGGCTGTCAAGGTCCACCGGCTTCAAGAGATAATCGCTGGCGCCGAACTGCATGCCTTCCACGCCTGTGGTCACCGACGCGTTGCCGGTGAGGATGATCACCTCGGTCAATGGCTTGCGCTTTTTGACCTCCTTCAATACGGTGATGCCGTCCTGTCCCGGCATGAGGATATCCAGCAGGATCACATCGAAATCCCTGCCAGCCAGCAGACCCAGGGCTTCAGCGCCGTTTTCGGCGGTTGCCACTTCGAAGCCCCGTTTTTCCAGCAGCCTGGACAGATACTTGCGGACTTTCTCTTCGTCGTCCACCACCATGACCAATGGTTGCATGTGCCACTCCTTTGCATTGATGGTCTGCGGGTTCCGGGCGAGCAGACCCGGGCTTCTGGGTTGTGGTTGCAGAATGAAACAGATCGGCGTGCCGCGGTGTTGCAATTGCGAAACACTTTGTGGGTAAGCACGTTCTGAGAAAGTTTCATTCTGAAACAGCACGCTTGCTATCCGTCCCGAATGGAAGCCCGGAAGCATCAGAAAAGGCCCTGTTGGGGGACGGCAGCGGGCGGGCGGCGTTTCCCTTTAAGGTCATAGCAAGGATGGTGCCTGTCTGGTGAACGATGGACAATTGGGTGGAACAGTGGCACTATGCGATAAACGGCTGGCGCGGGTGCGTGCAGCGATAAACGAAATGCACAGGATGGATCGATGTCCAAAAAGGAAGATATCCTCTACACGGCCACCCGTCTCTTTTCCGAGAAAGGTTACCGGAACACCGCCATCGCCGAACTGGCCAAGTTGACGGGGGTTGCGGAAGGCACCATCTATTATCACTACAAAACCAAGGAGGAACTGTTCCTGGCGATTCTCGAGAATCTGCGCCAAACGCTGATCGGCGCCTTCGAGGACTTTTTTGCCGGGAAAACCTTCGCAAACGGGTTGGAAATGATCGAGGGCAGCATCTTTTATTATCTTTACCTGGTGGGCACCCGCGAAGAGTTGTTCCTGATCATGCACCGCTATGACGCTTATGAAATGGCGCTGGCCAACCCGGTGTTTCGCAAAGAGTTCTCGAGCATCTACAATTTTATCCTGGACACTTTCCAGAAAGCCATCGTCCGCGGTCAGGCCGACGGTTCCATTGCCGATCTGCCGGCCGGCAAGACCGCCTTCATCGTGTTTGCCATGGTTGATGGCATCGCCCGCCTCAAGACCTTCAATTTGTACGACGCCAGCGCTCTCTATGAACAACTGGTGATCAACTGCCGTCGCATGCTGCAGCGTTCATAACCGTTTCATCCCTCCAATCCCCCGTTGTACCGGCGAAAACAACCGCCGCCCGGCATCCGGGCGGCGGTTGTTTTTTCTTGTTGACATCGTTTTTAAACCTATTGTACTGAGTACTCACTACAAATAGATTGTGACGCTCCCAAGGCCATTGGACGGCGCGTCCTGTTGAGGAGAAAAGCCCATGGGAACATTCAATATTTTGCTGGTGGATGATGAGCCTGAATTTGTGGAAAGCCTGGCCGAACGGCTTCGGATCAGGGGGTTCAGCACCGCTGTCGCACCGGACGGCGCCCGTGCCCTGGAACTGATTCGCTCCCAGCGTTTCCAGGGTGTGGTGCTGGACGTCATGATGCCCGGTATGGACGGCCTGGAAACCCTCAGGCAGATCAAAAAAGTGGATGCCTCACTGGAGGTGATCCTGCTCACCGGGCATGCCCGCACCGAGGTCGCCCTGGAGGGGATTCAGGAAGGGGCTTTCGAGTACCTGATCAAGCCGGTGGATATCGATGAACTCTCTTTCCGGCTGCAAGACGCCTGCGAAAAACGCGCCTTGATGCTGCAAAAGACTTGAAGATCGTGATCCCGTATGAACCCCGGATATTCCGGTAACAGCGATAGAAAAGGAGCATGCGATGGGATTTTTCAAAGAGTTGGGAAAATTCATGATGGCCGGCGCCGTCGCCCATGCCAAATGGGAACTCGACATTTCCAGAACCATTTTGGGGGACCGAAGGCGTCTTTTGCTGCTGGGGCTGTTTTTGCTGCCGGTGATTATCGGCGGGTATGCATTCGCCGAACCGATCAACGAAATGTTGCCCGATGTGCTGGGCGGGAAAAAAGCCTACAGCCCTGCCTTTTACTCCATCGGTATTTTCATGGTGTCCATCCTGATCGGGCTTGGCGCCGGCCTGATCACGGGGTGCATCGGTGCGGGCGGGGGGTTTGTCATTGCGCCGGCCCTGATGAGTGCGGGCATCAAGGGTATCCTGGCAGTGGGCACGGACCTGTTCCACATTTTTGCCAAAGCCATTATGGGCAGCGTTATCCACCGCAAGCTGGGTAACGTCTCGGCCATTCTGGCGGCGGTCTTTCTCATCGGCGCTATTCTGGGCGCCACGGTGGGCGGGATCGTCAATCGCTTTTTCTATGAGATCAACCCGGTGTTGAGCGATGCCTTTATTACCACGATCTACTCGCTGATGCTGGGTTTTCTGGGCACATACGCCATGCTCGACTATATCAAGTGCCGCAGGGCCCAGACCAAGGTCGACGGATCGGAGGATGCCTGCTCTATCCATGGCGGCCGCGACGAGGGCGCCGAGTTGGGTAATCTGGCCAATCGTATCCAGTCGGTGAAGATTCCGCCGATGATTCGTTTCGATCATGATATTACTCCCGGCGGCCGCGGCATCTCCTGGGTCTTTCTGGTGGCCAGCGGCGCCCTGGTGGGTCTGGCAGCCGGCATCATGGGGGTGGGCGGTGGATTTCTGACCTTTCCCATCTTCGTCTATGTGTTGGGGGTCTCCTCCATGACCACGGTGGGCACCGACATTTTCCAGATCATTTTCACCGCGGGCTATGCTTCCATCAGCCAATATGCCATTTACGGGTTCATCTTTTACACCCTGGCCATGGGCATGCTCATCGGTTCGCTGGTGGGCATCCAGGTGGGGGCCATGGTCACAAAGGTGGTCAAGGGCATTACCATTCGCGGATTCTACGCCATGGCGGTGCTGGCCGG
>JAGTVD010000118.1 GCA_018224505.1 Desulfatitalea sp.
AGGCGACCAAGCCCACGACCTCCCGGTCAAACCCGTTCGCGTGGCGGCAACCCAGGGAAGAAGAACAAACGTCCCCCCGATGCACCCCAACAGCTTGAACTGTTCTGATACGATGGCCCTAAAATCGAGGGCCGCAATCATATGGGAGTCCATAGTATGAATCCATTCGATGTGCTGGGGGTTCCGGCGGATGCCGATGACCGTGCGGTGCGCGCGGCATATCTGGGACTGGTCAAACAGTACCCACCCGAACGTTATCCGGAACGCCACATGGCCATCAATACCGCTTATCAGGCGTTGAAGGATGAAAACAGCCGGTTACAGTACTTGTTGTTCGATACGCAGCCGGGCGGGGCATCGCCCATGGAGGTGATGGCAGGCCACTTCCGCTGGTGTGATCGGCGAAAGCCGCCGGATTGGGAGACCTTGCGGCACCGCATCCTGGAATGCGCCGGCCGGAAGGAAACGTGACAATGCATCAACCGTTGCCATCGAGGAGGCACTGATCGTGGAACCATGGCAGGAAGAGATAGAACGCCATTGCCGGGAATGGATGGCGCAACTGGCCGGCGGCGCGCAGGATGGCCTGCCGGAGATTCCGCCGGGCGGCGACGGGCCGGATCTTTATGCGTTTTTCGAAGCGCTGACCGCGCTGCGCAGCGATGTGAGTAAAAGTGGCCGGCGCAGCCATGACACCTTTGCCCGGATCGGTGATTCCCTGACGGAATTCGAAGGGATGATCCGGGAGCTGTCCGACCGTGTGACCGCCGAGCGGCAGACGCGCATGCGCTTGGAACAGGACCTGCACAAACGGTTTTTGATGCCCTTCGCCGAGATGTGCGAAAGGCTCGATCGTCTGGCCGACAAATTGGCCCACCCACCGAAGCCCGGTCTCTTGAACGCCCGGCACCAATGGGCGGACGCCTGGTCCGCCTTCACCGAAGGATTCGGTTTGCTGCGCGAGCACTATGGGCTGTTGCTGCGCGATGCGGGGGTGGTGCCCATGCAGACCGTGGGGCAACGGTTCGATCCCAGCCGTATGAAGGCCGTCGCGACCGAGCCGCGGGACGGGGTTGCCCCCCATACGGTGATCGAGGAGCTGGCGGCCGGGTATCTTTATAAAGATGATGTATTGAAGTTCGCCGAAGTGAAAATCGCCATTCAGAAAGGAGACGCCTCATGAGCGCCATCTTGGGGATCGATTTGGGCACCACCAACTCCGAAGTGGCCCTGCTCCGTGACGGCCGGCCGCACATCATCCCCGTGGATGGGGAACCGATCATGCCCTCGTGCGTCGGCATCGATCCGGAAGGCCATCTGCTGGTCGGCCGGACGGCAAAAAACCAGATGGCGGCGGCACCCGAGGCCACCATTTTATCCATCAAACGTCAGATGGGCCAAAACGTTGAGATAACCCTGGCGGATCGCCGTTTCAGCCCCGAAACGATCTCCGCGCTGATTCTAGGCAAGCTCAAAACGGCGGCGGAAGCATTTCTCGGCGAACCGGTCACCGAGGCGGTGATTACGGTGCCGGCCTATTTCGACGACGCCCAACGCAAAGCCACACAGAACGCCGGCACCCTGGCCGGCCTGGAGGTCCGCCGGATCATCAATGAGCCCACTGCCGCGGCCCTGGCCTATGACGCCCATACGGCCACCGATCAGACGGTGCTGGTATACGACCTGGGCGGCGGCACCTTTGACGCCTCCTTGGTGGTGGTGCAGTCGGGCGTGGTGGAAGTCAAGGCCAGTCATGGCGATACCCATCTGGGCGGTGACGATTTCGATGCGTTGCTGATGAACCATGCCGACCAGCACTTCTTCGATACCCATGGCATCCGTTTGACGGAAGATCTCAAGGCCCGCAATCGATTGTGGGCGGCGGTCGAGAAAGCCAAGCGGGAACTGTCCGACGCCCCATTCGCCCGCATCCGCGAAGAGTATCTTCTCGAAGATCACCACCTCGACCTTGAACTTTCCCGGTTGGATTACGAAGAGATGATTCGTCCCCTGCTGCGTAAGACCATGGATTGCGTCCATCGTTGCCTCAAGGATGCCGCCATCCTGCCCGGCCAGGTGGACAAGGTCATTCTGGTGGGCGGTGCCTCGCGAACCCCGATGGTGGCGCACATGGTGCGGGAGGCCATCGGGTGCGATCCGCAACACGCCATCGACCCCGACCTGATCGTGGCCATGGGCGCCGCCATTCAAGCCGGGGTGATCAACGGCCAGCAGACCCATAGCGTGCTGGTGGACATCACCCCCTACACCTTCGGCACCAGTGCCGCCGGTTTGCACGCCGGCCAGTGGCGGACCGATCTCTTCGTACCGTTGATCCACCGTGGCACCGCGCTTCCGTCCCGCAAGAGCGAGGCGTTCGCCACCATGGTCGACGGCCAGGCAGCGGTGGATGTGCGCATCCATCAGGGCGAAGCGCCGTTTGCCGAAGATAACATTTTCATTGGCAACTTCATGGTGGAAGGGCTCGACCAGGAGGCCGCGGCCGGCAATGAAATCATCCTGACCCTGGCCCTGGACCTCAGCGGCATGCTGGAAGTGACCGCTTTGGAAAAGCATACCGGACTTTCCAAGACGGTCACCATGCAAACCGGCGAGCAAGGCGACCGTTTCGACATAGCCCATGCCCGGGAACAGTTGTCCGCAATGATGGGGGCCAAAGCGCCCGACACCGGATCCGGCGAGGCACAGAATCCATCCGGCAGGCCTGCCCTGATCGCCGCGGCCAAGGCATTGCGCAAGCGGGCCGTCGCCCTGATCGACGTCATCGACGCCACAGACGCCGAAGAGTTGCAAAATTTGCTGACCGACAGCCAGGAAGCCATCGGCGGGGGGGATATGGACCGTCTGGCGCGAATCAACGATTCCCTCGGGGATATGCTGTTCTACCTGGAGGACTGACCATCGATGGAGATTGCCTGCCCGGCCTGCCGCAAGCGCAGCACCGACGAGGAGCGATGCAGCCGCTGCGAAGCGGATCTGCGATCACTGCGACAGATCATCGGCGCTGCCGAACGGACCTTGTCACTGGGCGGCGCTTATCTGCGTCGCGGTGACGGTCGCCGGGCGCTGGAAGCCGCCCGGAAGGCCTGGCGCCTCCAACACTCCGCAGCCGCTGCGCGTCTTGCCTTTCTGGCCTGCTTGCAGCAACGGCGCTTTGCAGCGGCTTCCACGTGGTATGTGCGGGCCATCGGCTTTCGAAACACCAATTGACACCCAGAGGTCTTTTTGCCATTTTTTTTTGTTTTTTTGAAATGGAGGCGGCATGCGGGCAGTGGTGCAGCGGGTGACCCGAAGCGCGGTTACCGTGGATGGTGTGACGGTAGGGGCCATCGGGGCGGGACTGATGGTGTTGCTGGGGGTGGCCGCAGGCGATACCGAACGGGAGGTCGTGGTCCTGGCCGACAAGATCGCCCACCTGCGCATATTCGAAGACGAGGCGGGCAAAATGAACCGCTCCCTGCTGGATACGGGCGGCGCCATGCTGGTGGTGTCCCAGTTCACGCTGCTGGGCGATTGCCGCAAGGGGCGGCGCCCCTCATTCGTAGCCGCCGCGCCGCCGGAACAGGCCAAAACGCGCTACGAACAGTTCGTCACCCGCATTCGTGATCTGGGCATCGAAGTGGCCACCGGCCGGTTCCGCGCCCTGATGCAAGTCTCCCTGGTCAACGACGGGCCGGTAACCCTGATCCTGGAGAGCGGCGATTCTCAATGAGTGCTATACCACCTCAGCCCTCAATCGCATATTTCTTGATTTTCCGATACAATGTGGCTTCCCCGATTTCCAGTAGCGCGGCGGCTTTTCTGCGGTTGCCGCGGCA
>JAGTVD010000119.1 GCA_018224505.1 Desulfatitalea sp.
AGTTCGGCTTGGTGCTGGATCCCGAAGGGTTTGTCAAGATCAAGACCTTGCTGCAAGGGTTGCAGGGGGATCCGGAATGGCGTCATATACGCCAGGGACATCTCCAGATGGTGATGGTGACCGAACGCCCGGCGCCGATCGAGATTCGAGAGGATCGGGTACGGGCTATCGGGCGCGACCACTTGCCGGCAGTTGAGCCGGCCGGGACGCTGCCGAAACTTCTTTATACGGCGGTGCGCCGCCGGGCGTATGCGGTTGTGCATGCCAAAGGAATTCGACCGGCCGGGGAGCCCCATGTCGTGCTGGCCATCGACCCGCAGTTGGCGGAGCGGATGGGGCGGCGTTCGGACAACGATCCGGTGGTTTTGACGGTAAAGGTGGAGGCGGCAGCGGCGGCCGGAGTGGCGTTTGAACGGTATGGGGAAACACTGTTTCTGGCCGGGTTCATTCCAGAGGGGACCTTTTCAGGTCCGCCTTTGCCCAAAGTGCCGCCGCCGGTCAAGGCACCGGCGGCGGAAACGCCGGTGCGCCCCAAGACACCCGGCAGCTATTTTCCCGACATGTCGACCCTGGCAGGCAAGGGGGATGCTGAAAAGGGCAAGCGTTCGCGGCGCGATGAGTCCTCTTGGAAAAAGGATCGGCGACGGGATCGAAGGGAGAAGGAACGCCAACGCTATTAGGCCGCCGATTTTTGGATTGGCCTGGAAAACCGTTTGACAAGCGGTATTCGATTTGTTACCAAGCCCCCGGTGTTGCAAAGGGCCGTTAGCTCAACTAGGCAGAGCACCTGACTCTTAATCAGTAGGTTGTTGGTTCGATTCCAACACGGCCCACCAGAACGAAGCCCGAGAGGGTGAATCCCATGGGGATCACCCTCTTTTTTAATGATTGCTTGACAAATAATGGGGTATGGTGGTACCAGTTTTCGTTCTAAAAACTAAATAATTAATGGATTGCCGCCCATCCTTGCTCCGGCTTCGAGCCGGGGCTCAATTATCCATAAGGAGGCTAAATGCGACGGTACGAAACGATTTTTATTATCAACCCTGACCTGACCGAAGACGATCGCGTCTCTCTTCTCAACCGGTTCAAAGAAATCATTCCGCAACAAGAAGGCGTTCTGATCCAGGAAGACCTCTGGGGTGTCCGCAAACTGGCTTATGAGATCAAGAAAAAACCTCGCGGTTTCTATGCCCGGTTTGACTACTGTGGCACCGGCAAGGTGGTGGATGAATTGGAGCGGTTTTCCCGCATCGATGACCGGGTGATGAAATACCTGACGATGCAGCTGGATCCGGAAGCCGACGTGGAAAAGATCCTGGCCGAGATCGCTGCAGCGCAGGCCGCAGCGGCCGAGCAGACATCGTCGGCGCCTGAAACCCAGGCGACGAGCACTGTTGCGACCGAGACGCCAGTCGCAGAGGCTGTCGCCCCCGAAGCGGCCCCTGAAGCGGCCCCCGAAGCCGCTGCTGAAACCGCCCCGGTCGCCCCGGAAACCGAAGACACAGAAACCACCCCGGAGAAATAGAAGGAGCATCCCATGGCCGATACCCGAAGACCACCGGTAAGAAAAAAACGCAGAGTCTTTCACCGCCGCAAGGTGTGCCGCTTCTGTGCGGACAGCAAGATCATCATCGACTACAAGGATGCCCGCACCCTGCGCTATTTCATTACGGAACGGGGCAAGATCATCCCGCGTCGCATAACAGGCACTTGCTCCACGCATCAGCGCACTCTGACGTTGGCCATCAAACGCGCCCGCGCCATCGCTCTGCTGCCGTTCGTGGGCTCTCTGGACTAAACCCGCCGCCCCGCATGCAGGGGATAGCGCGGGTTGTGGAAACAAGGGTGGGTGCCGGCTGATTCCGGCGCTATGCGGATACAGTGAATGGCACCTGCCGCCCGTGCGGCATTGGAGGTTGTGCATGAAAGTGATATTGAAAGAGACCATTGATTCCTTGGGCATCATCGGCAGTGAAGTGAAGGTGGCGCCCGGTTATGCTCGAAACTACTTGCTGCCCCAAGGCAAGGCCGTACCCGCCACGCCCCAATATCGTAAGATCCTGGAGCAGGAAAAGGCCAAATTCGATCTGCAGATCGCCAAAGAAAAAGATTTGGCCGAGCAGATGGCTCAGCGCCTGACCGGCGTCGAGTGCCAGGTGGCAGCCAAAATTCACCAGGAAGATCGCTTGTACGGCTCGGTGACGGTGCGCGACATTGTCGATGCGCTGGCCAGCCAGGACATCCGGGTGGACAAAAGGATGGTGCTGCTCAAAGAGCCCATCAAGACCATCGGCACTTTCCAGGTAGCCATTCGGGTGTACAAAGAAGTAGAACCGGAAATCACGGTTCACGTGATCGCCGAGTAATTGTTGCCTATACCGCCGGGGCGCGGGGTGTGATACACACGGCCGCCCCCGGCGATCCCCCTTGCATGCCGGCATGGACATGGCACTGAAGTCTAAAAGCCCCCCTAAAGATCCTTTTCTGCAAAAACTTCCACCCCAGAGCATCGAGGCGGAAGAGTCGATTCTGAGCACCATCCTGCTGGATAACAGCACCCTGATGGAAGTGCTGGAAATCTTGACGGCAACCGACTTTTACCGTACTGCACACCAGAAGATCTTCAAGGCGGTTGAGGATCAATTCCGGAAGAACGAACCGGTGGATCTGATCACTTTGTCCAACGCACTGCGTGACAGCGGCGATTTGGAAGCGATCGGCGGGGCGGCCTATCTGGCACGATTGGTGGATACGGTGCCATCGGCGGTCAATGTGACGCACTATGCGCGCATTGTGCGCGACAAGTCCGCCCTGCGCAGCTTGATTTCCAAGGCCGGAGAGATCACCCAACGCTGTTTCGAAGATGCGGGGAACCTGGACCAGGTGCTCGATTTCGCCGAGGCATCGGTGTTCGAGATTTCCGAGAACAAACACCGCACCGCCTTCCATCCGCTGAGCAAAATCATCGAGGTCAACATCGACGCGCTGGAAGAACGCCAGGGTAACCGTGCCTTGGTGACCGGCATCCCCACCGGGTTTACCCGCTTGGACAACATGACCTCGGGATTGCAAGGATCGGACCTGATCATCCTGGCGGCCCGCCCCAGCATGGGCAAGACCGCACTGGCGCTGAATCTGGCGCGCAATGCGGCCTTGGAAGGCAATGTGCCGGTGGCGATCTTTTCCCTGGAGATGTCCAAGGAGCAGCTTTCCATGCGCATGTTGTGCGCGGAGGCCCGGGTGGATGCCTCGCGCCTGCGCAGCGGGTTTCTCAATCCGGAAGATTGGAGCCGCATCACCGAAGCGGCGGGTGTTCTGTCCGAGGCCCCCATATTCATCGACGATTCGCCCGATATTTCCGCCACCTCCATCCGGACCAAGTCGCGGCGCTTGAAGATGGACAAATCATTAGGGTTGGTCATCATCGACTATTTGCAGTTGATGCGGGGCGCGCCGGGAACGGAACGGCGGGATTTGGAGATTTCCGAAATTTCCCGTTCCCTCAAATTGCTGTCCAAGGAGCTGAATGTGCCGGTGCTGGCCCTGTCCCAGCTCAACCGTCGTCTGGAAGAACGCGCCGACAAGCGGCCCCAGTTGTCCGACTTGCGTGAATCGGGTGCCCTGGAGCAGGATGCCGATGTGGTGGCCTTTATCTACCGGGACGAGGTTTACAATAAGGATGAAAACAATCCCAACCGCGGGACTGCCGAGATCATCGTGGCCAAACAGCGCAATGGCCCCACCGGCGTTGTACCCCTCACCTTTCTGGGCACCTATACCCGTTTCGAGAACCCGGCATGAAAAAAGTGATCGGCAACACCAAGGGGCTTAAAGCGGCGCCCTTGCGCCGTCTGGAGAACCTCTTTCGCCGCCGTGTGCCCCCCGATTTTCTGATCACCCCCGAAATGGCCCGGGAGATGGCCGGCATTTCCCACGAAATCCAGCGCCAGATCGCCGTGCTGATCAACCGTGCGGGCCGCATTGCTTATGTGCTGGTGGGGGATCCGCAGGGGATTTTGATTCCGGAACTGTCCGAGTACCGGGCCTTTCCAGGGCGCCTGCGTGGGGTGCGGTGCGTTCACACGCATCTGAAGGAAGGTTCTCTGGATTCGGACGATTTGACCGATTTGGCCCTGTTGCGGCTGGACCTGATGGCAGCGATCGCGATCGACGACGCAGGCCAACCGGTGGCCATCCATTGGGCGCACATTTTACCGGGGGCCGACACGCCTCAGGCCCCCTACCAGATCCGCGAACGGCTGCTGCCCCATGAGCTGGCCATCGGCTGCCAGGAATTGGTGCAAGCCCTGGAGCGCGAGATGGGCCAATTGCGGGCTCGGCCCGCCATGGCCGCAGGTGCCGAACGGGCGCTGCTGGTCAGCGTCACCACCGCTGCCCGCAAAAAGGCCTTGGACTCCCTGTCCGAATTGGCCGAACTGAGCCGATCCGGGGGCATTGTGGTGGAGGACAGTGTCTTGCAGCTGCGCAAGCAGATCGATCCGCGCACGCTGATGGGCAGCGGCAAACTCAAGGAACTGGCCATTCGGGCCCTCCAGCTGGGGGTCACCTTGATCATTTTCGACCAGGACTTGAACCCGGCACAGATCAAGACGATCGCCGACCTGATCGAATTGAAGGTGATCGACCGCACCCAATTGATATTAGACATCTTCGCTCAACGGGCCAGCAGCAAGGAAGGCAAGCTGCAGGTGGAGCTGGCTCAGCTCAAATATCTGCTGCCGCGCCTGGTGACCAAGAACACCGCCATGTCGCGCCTGACCGGTGGCATCGGCGGCCGCGGCCCTGGAGAGACCAAGCTGGAGATCAACCGGCGCCGTGTGCGAGATCGTATCCACAATCTGGAAAAACTGCTGATCGATGTGCAAAAGCACCGCCAGCAGCAGCGCCGCCAGCGGGAGCAAAAAGGGGTGCCGGTGATTTCCATCATCGGCTACACCAATGCCGGTAAATCGACCTTGCTCAACACCTTGACCCACAGCCATGTCCTGGCTGAAAGCCGTCTGTTTGCCACGTTGGATCCCTCCAGCCGGCGGTTGCGTTTTCCACGCGAAATCGAGGTGATCATCACCGACACGGTAGGGTTTATCCGCAACCTGCCCAAGGATCTGGTGGTGGCATTCCGCGCCACGCTGGAGGCCCTGGAAGGGGCCGATCTCCTGTTACACGTCATCGACATGGCCAACCCTCAGCATGCGGACCAGATCCGGGCGGTGGAAAACATCCTCGAAGAACTCGACCTGGGCCACATCCCCCAAGTGCGGGCGCTGAACAAAATGGATCTGCTGCCCGCCCCCACAGTGGATCAGCTGGCCCATAAACTGGATGGCGTGCCGATTTGCGCCCGCGACCGGGCCACCCTGACACCCCTGATCGAACGCATGGCCACCACCATCGAAGCGCTGCCCCGCACGCCGATTGATCCCGATTGATCCTGATTGATCCTTGACAATCCAACACCAACACGGATATGGTGGCAGACTTATGGATACGCAAACCATCCAGCGGATCGGCATTCGTGCCGCGTACCGCGCCGGTCGAATTCTTAACGACTTCTTCTCCGGATCGTTCCAGGTGCACAAGAAAGGCGCCATCGATCTGGTCACAGATGCCGATCTGGCTTCGGAAAAGGCCATTGTCGCCACCATCAACGAATCCTTTCCCGACCATTCCTTTCTGGCAGAAGAAAGCGGGGCTTCCGGCACCAACGATAGGGATCTCTGGATCATCGATCCCCTGGACGGCACCACCAATTTTGCCCACCGGCTGCCCATCTTCGCGGTGTCCATCGCGTATGCCCATGACGGCCAGGTCGAGGTCGGGATTGTCTTTCATCCCACCAGCGGCGAATTGTTCACCGCCATCCGCGGCCAAGGCGCCCGGTTGAATGATCAGCCGATTCGGGTCTCATCCACCGAACGAATGCGTGACAGCCTGCTCGTTACCGGGTTTCCATACACGATTATCAGCAGCGGAGACACCGCTATACCTCTGGTGCGTTTTTCCCGCTGTCTGTCTGCAGCCCAGGGGGTGCGCCGCTTGGGTTCGGCCGCCCTGGATCTATGCTTTGTCGCCTGTGGCCGTTTCGACGGCTATTGGGAAGAGCACCTGAAACCCTGGGACACAGCGGCGGGAATGCTCATTGCCGCCGAAGCCGGCGCACGGGTGACCGATTTTGACGAGCGCCCTTATCACATTCATCACCCGCAATTATTGGCCGCCAACCCCCATATCCATTCAGATATGGTGGCGTTGCTGACGATAGAGGATGCCCAATGAGACGACAACAACCCTCCGTACCCATTTTATTGGAGCATCTGGATTGCTTCGGCGATTTCTCCAAAACCAATCCCTTATGTGCCAAACACTGTGTGCTGCGCTTGCGCTGCGCCATCGAGCAGGATTTTGCCGTACGCATGGAAGTGATGGCCGAACTTGCGACGGCCGAATACATGACGGTTACGGTGCAGTAGAATGGAATGCTTGTCTGGAACGCCTCCCCTGCGGCACTTTTCAAAAGTCGCCACTTTCCAGTTTCTGACTTAAATACTCCACATGGCGTTGGATGGGGGTGCCCTGGCGTATGCCTTTTTCTATGGTACCGATGGCGTGCAGTGCGGTGGCGTGGTAGCGGTTGAAGCTCTTACCAATGGCTTGCAACGGCTCATCGGTGTAGTGACGGGCAAGGTAGATGGCGATCTGCCGGGGACGCACGATGGCTTGCTTGCGGGAGGCGGAGACAAGATCCTTGGCCGTTACGTTGTAGTATTTGCAAACGATCTTTTTAATGGCGTCTATGGTGATTTGAACGGACTGGTTGATCATGTTTTTCACCACCCCCGACGCCAAAGCCACATCGATGGGGGATCCCAACAAGGAAGCCCGCGCTGAAACGCCTACCAGACCACTCTTGAGTTGGCGCACATCGTTGGTCAACTCGCTGGCAAGGTATTCGAGCACTTCGGCAGGAATCTGCCAGTCGTTGGCTTGGGCGTACTGTTTCAAAATCCGCAACCTTAAGCGGTAGTCGGGGGGTTCGATATTGGAGATCAGTCCGCACGCCAGCCGCGAGCGCAGGTTTTCACTCAGTTTGGGAATTTCCGAAGGCGAGCAGCAGCTGGAGAAGATAATACGCTTGTTCTCGTTCAGCAGGGAATCAAGGGTGTGCGCCAATTCGATTTGGGTGCGTTCCTTGCCGCTGAGATAGTGGACGTCTTCCAGCAGGAGCACATCGCATCCCTTGTGGTACTTATCCTTGAACAGATTCACCGAATTGCTTTTGTACGAGGCCACCATTTCGCTGGTGAAATCCTCCGCGGTCATGTAGTACACCCGTTCGGACGGTGATGCCATCAGGATCTGATGACCGATGGCCTGGGACAAATGGCTTTTGCCCATACCGGTTTTCGATAAAAGAAAGAGGCTGTGTTGCTGCAGGTTCTTGCGTACCGCCACGGAGAGTGCCGCAGAGTAGGCGAACTCATTGTTCTTGCCCACCACGAAGTGGTCGAAGGTGTAATCCTGGCGCAGCAGTCGACCGAAATGGGGCTGGACCGTCATGTTGGGCAACGGCAACTGTTCGGCCGGTTCGATGCTGCGCGCTTTATGCCCGTTGCCTTTCGTGACCACCAGCTCCAGATCCATGGGGTGGCCCGCCAGTCGTACGATCTCCGCATGAATCAGATCTCCGAAATGATCCATAACCCGCTTGCGGAAAAACAGATTGGGACATTTTAGTTGCATCACCTTGCCACTGCTTGACGCCCCAGGGCTCGATTTGCCACCCGCCGCTTCCAATGGCTCGATCCACATGCGAAACGCATGGGCGGGTATTTGGTTCCCCAAAGATGCTTTAATACCTTGCCAGAGATGCTCTATATCACCATGCCCACAACTCATTGCGTGAAACCTATGCCGATTGATGGTTGATTGAACAGTGTTCCTGGCGGTTGCTGAAAGCCAAGTAAATAGTAAGGAAATTAAAAGCTGTTGGCTGAAAACACCTGTTTAGCGGAAATGTTGCTGATGACTGAAAAGCATGGGCGATTATTAAGATAGGCGGCCGGTGGTGTCAATCCGAAATGGCTGTATTCTTCTAACGCAATCCTAACATTCGCTGCCATACCATTAAGTATCTTTATTAATTAATTAAATTTTTATTTGACACGCCGAGCGCCGGTAAATAGACGCATTGACAACGCACAAATTTCCATAAGCATTTTAAGCAGATCCATAGTTATTAACAATGTGTCGATAAATACGGATCTCCTTATTTCTCCATTTTTCTTCTATTTTCGACATTTTTCAAAACAGTTAACCCAGCATCGCCGGACATTGGCAACGCCCGGATCGCCCTTCGGACATAGAAAAAATTTTGCGATGGAAATCCATAATTTGACTTCGCTTGTCTCAGGAGTGAACAACTCTGCGCACGGTTCCTGCATGTTCGCCCCACGATCACGATCAAAAGATATTTACATCCTGACGGACCAGGGGTATGACATCGTTGTCAATCTTCCCACCCGTCCAAGGGGAAATCGCCCTGATCGGCAATGCAGGGAATAACCGTATTACATTGATGGCCATGAACATGATCCGCATCCGCGGTGCGCGGCAACACAATCTCAAAAATATCGATCTCGATATCCCCCGGCACCGGCTGGTGGTCATCACCGGTCTATCCGGCTCAGGCAAGTCGACCCTGGCCTTCGACACCCTCTATGCGGAAGGGCAGCGTCGTTATGTGGAGTCTTTATCCACGTATGCGCGCCAGTTTCTCGAACGCATGGAAAAACCGGACGTGGATCTGATCGAAGGTTTGTCCCCCGCCATCGCCATCGAGCAGCGCACGTCCGGACACAACCCCCGTTCCACCGTGGGCACCGTGACGGAGATTTATGACTACCTGCGGCTGCTCTTTGCCCGCATCGGCACACCCCACTGCCACCAGTGCGGCCAACCCATCACTTCCCAGAGCATCGATGAAATGGTGGATGCGGTCACCACGGCGCCCGCAGGCACGCGCCTGATCATCCTGGCCCCCCTGGTCACTGATCGCAAAGGTGATCACCAGGCGCTGCTCAAGCGGTTGAAACGGGACGGCTTTGCGCGGGTGCGCATCGACGGTGCGGTGACCGAAATCGAATCCATCGGTCGTTTGTCCAAGAACCGCCCACACACCATCGAGGCGGTGGTCGACCGCTTGGTGATCAAGGAGGGGGTGCGTAATCGACTGGCCGATTCTCTGGAGTTGGCGCTCTCCCTGTCCGGCGGCACCGCCCGGGTGCACTTTCAAGAATCACCGACGGTGCTCAGCGTCCCTGATCCTTTGGTATTCAGCGAGCAGGCCGCCTGCCATCGCTGCGCCATCCAATACCCCGAGTTCACCCCAGCCAGCTTCTCGTTCAATGCCCCAAAGGGCGCCTGCCCGTCCTGTGACGGTCTGGGCGCCAAACCCAGTCTGGACCCGGGGGCCATTGTGCCCAACGCGGCACTCTCTTTGCGGGAGGGGGCTGTCGTGCCCTGGGCCAAACGCCAATCGGTCTATTTCATCGAGTTTCTGGAAGCCTTTTCCCGGCTTTTCGACGCCGACATCTATACCCCCTTCAAAGATCTGCCCGAGGCGTTCCGCAATGCCCTTTTTTTCGGCAGCGGCGACCGATCGATCCAGGTGGCGACGGACCGGGAGACCGGCCATCATCTTTACAACAAACCGTTCGAGGGCATCATCCCGCAGCTTGAGCGCCGATACCGCGAGAGTGATTCGCCCCAGACCCGGGAGGAGATCGAGCGCTACATGTCTTTTCGCCCCTGCCCCGACTGTGGCGGCACCCGGCTGCGTCCGGAGAGCCGTGCCGTCCGGATCGACAACTGTACCATCGCCCAGGTAACGGCCCTTTCCATCGACCGCGCCATCACCTATTTCCGGGATCTTGACCTGGATGGACAAAAGGCCCTGATCGCCGATAAAATCGTGCGGGAGATCGTTGAACGACTGGCATTTTTATCCGATGTGGGATTGGGCTACCTCACCCTGGACCGGGCCGCCCATACCCTCTCAGGCGGTGAGAGCCAGCGGATTCGCCTGGCCACCCAGATCGGTGCCAAACTGACCGGGGTGCTCTATGTGCTCGACGAACCGAGCATCGGCCTGCACCAGCGGGACAACCGCAAACTGCTCCAGACCCTGCGTAAAATGCGGGACCTTGGCAACAGTGTATTGGTGGTGGAGCATGACCGGGAAACCATAGGGGCGGCAGATTTCATTGTGGATATGGGGCCGGGCGCCGGCATGCAGGGCGGTGCGGTGGTGTTCGCCGGCCCGGTTGAGGCCCTGGTTGATGCGCGGGAATCGCTCACCGCACAATACTTTTCCGGGCGTCGGTTCATCCCGGTGCCGACCCGCCGCCGGCCGACCGACCAAGGCGCCATTACCATCGTCGGCGCTGCCCACAACAATTTGAAGCAGATCACGGCAACGTTTCCCTTGGGCTGCCTGGTATGTGTCACCGGGGTATCGGGATCGGGTAAATCCAGCCTGGTGATCGAAACCCTCTTCCGCGCCCTGACCCAGCATCTGCACCACAGTCCCATTCGGGCCGGACACTATGCGGACATCCAGGGGATTGAGCAGATCGACAAAGTAATCAATATCGACCAGTCTTCCATCGGGCGCACGCCTCGATCCA
>JAGTVD010000120.1 GCA_018224505.1 Desulfatitalea sp.
CCGCTCGGCCGGGGCAGCCGCCACCTATAAAGTGGAACCCTACGTCATGGCCGCCGATGTCTACGCGGTGGCGCCGCATACCGGTCGCGGCGGCTGGACATGGTACACGGGTTCGGCCGCCTGGATGTACCGGCTGGTCGTGGAATCGCTCCTGGGCCTCGAACTGGCGGTGGACAAACTGCGTTTCAGCCCGTGCGTTCCAGCGGACTGGGAAGGGTTCACGGTGCACTACCGCTATCGCGAGACGATCTACCACATTGCGGTCATGCAAACGGCCGACGTTGGCGAAATGGACGTGAGCGTGGATGGCATCGCGCAACAAGACAAGGCCATCCCGCTTGTGGACGACCGCAAGGAACATCGGGTCCGGGTGCGGATACCGATGGGCATGGCTTAAAACAGTCCATACCGCCGCCTGCGTGAATTGGGGACTCGCAAAGCGTGCACATCGATTCCCTGGTCTTGATAGCAAAGCCCTCGATCCCCTTGATTGTATTCTGGCTCGGCATTATGTTTTGTCCTTGTTCGAGTAGTCGGCAAAATTGAATACGGTGCTTTACTCTATTTCCATACTATACTGCCAAGAACAATAATCACTGACGATGGATCCGAATATCGATCAATATGCATTCAATCCGGTGACGCCCGACATCGTCGAAGCATTGCGGGGCATATGCGGCCCGGCCCATGTGACCGCGAACGATCCCAAGGCCATGCGCAAATACGCCCACGATCAGGTGCCCGGCGAACGATACGCCCACATGCCCGATGTGGTGGTGTGTCCGCGCACGGCCCCGGAGATTGCGGCCGTCGTGCGCCTGGCCAATCAGGCCCATATTCCGGTGACACCGCGGGCCGCCGGCAGCGGACTGTCGGGTGGGGCGGTGCCGGCCCATGGCGGCATTTTGCTGTCCGTAGAGCGGATGAACCGCGTGCTGGAGATCGATGTGGCCAATTTGATGGCGGTGGTCGAGCCGGGGGTGGTCACCAACCTGCTCGACAAGGCGCTGGAACCCCACGGCCTCTTCTTCGCCGGTTATCCCATGAGCGATGAGTTCTGTTTCATTGGCGGCAATGTGGCCGAAAACGCCGGGGGCGGCCGGGCCATCAAGTATGGTGTGACCGGACGCTATATCCACGGCCTGGAGATGGTGACGCCCACCGGCGAGATCGTGCAGCTGGGGGGCAAACGGGTCAAGGATGTGACGGGGTATGATCTGGTGCATCTGATGGTGGGCTCCGAAGGGACACTGGGCATTTTCACCAAAATCTTCATCCGACTTCTGCCGCGGCCCACGGAGCGGGTAGCCATCCTGGCGCTTTTCGAAACGGCTGCCGACGCCATCGCCGTGGTTCCGCAGGTGGTGACCGCCGGGCGACTGATACCCTCGGCCGTCGAATTCATGGACCGCTTTTGCTTCGGACGCACGGTGGAAGCCCTCCAAGAGTCGTTTCCCACCCAAGGCATCGGCGCTGCCCTGCTCATGGAGGTGGATGGCAACCGGGCCGACGTGGTGGCCAACGAAGCGGACATCATCCGCGCCATCTGTCGCGACATCGGCGCCAAAGCCGAGTTTGTGGCCCAAGACGCGAAGGAGATCGAGCGCTTCTGGAAGATTCGCAAACAGATTCCGTGGGTTTTGAAACGTTACAGCCCGGTGCAATCCATCGAGGACATTGTCGTCCCCATCGCGGCCATTCCGGACCTGCTGCCGGAACTGGAGCGCATTGGAAACGCCTTCGACACCATGATCCCGGTCTTCGGCCATGCCGGCGACGGCAACCTGCATGCCACTCCCGTAAAAAACCCCGCGCACACCATGGCGCAGTGGGAAGAGTTGCTGGGGCCGCTGCTCACCCAAATGTACCAGGTCACAGCGCGGCTGGGCGGCACCATCAGCGGCGAGCACGGCATCGGCCACAAGCGGCGCGACTACCTGCCGCTGGTGATGGAGGAAGCACAGATCCGGATGATGCGCCGTATCAAGCAGGCCCTGGACCCCAACAACATCCTCAACCCGGGCAAGATCGTGATGCTGGAATGACGGCGCCGCATGAACCCGGGAGGCGTTGGCGACGCGCGCCTTTATTGCGGGCATTTGGATATCCATCAGGATCAGATCATATAATATCATTTTTAGTCCTTGACATTATAATCCGTGGATTATAAATAGCCTCTTGATAACTTAGGAGCATTGGAAGTTGGCAGACAAAGAGAAAATTTACCGAAGTGATTTACCGGTGCAGGATAAGGCGGCCTTTTTGATTATCTGCACTGCCCAGGAATTATTGAACAAAATCGGCAGGATGACCAAAGAATTCGGCATTTCGCTGACGCAACTGCAGATTTTGCATATCCTCGAGGCGATGTCCCAAGAGAAGGTCACCGTGAATACCATCAAGGCGTTTATGTTCGATGACAGTCCAAATGTTTCCCGGTCGATTAATAAGCTAGTGGAAAAACAACTCGTTACCAAGCAGAGAAGCTCTGAAGATCAGCGGGTTGTGTTTGTTTCCATTACCCCGGCCGGATTGAAAGTGCACAAGGCGTGCGATCACAAGATCATCGGCAAGACCATTGATCTGCCTGATAAAACGTGCCAAGCGCTTGCCGATCTGCTGATGAAATTGTGATGAACGGCTGATTTGAACTGCCCTTGCGTGCCAAGGGCTATTTTTTGCACCTTTTATCATCCACGTATTTTTATTCCATGGATCATTTCAACATCTAACATAAAGGAGGTCGTCCATGTCCGATGAAAAGCCGGCAGGTAGTGTGAGCAAAGAGATTTTAGCTGCTTTTGATACAATGTGGGGACTGCACCCATCCCCGGTCTTGCTTGTCAGAGCCGACCGGGAGATCATTGCCGTTAATCAAGAAGGTGCAAATCTCGGCATCCCCCTGGGAATCAAGTGCTTCCAACTATCCGGGAAAAAGAAGGTCTGCGAAGGGTGCCTGGCCAACGAGGCATTGCGGGACCATACGGGCAAGCGTGCGGGAGCCTGGCAGGCCAATCTGAATATGTTTACAGACGGGTATTGGATCCCGGTAAAGGGAGCAGAGAACCTGTATGTTCATTTCGGAAACGATATCACGTCATACGTCAGGGAGGAGTTATGTCGCTGAGCCAGTGGGACGCAAGCGGCGATGACATGTGATCAGGCTGCTTTTAAAGGCGCGCACCACCGACATCTGAGGTGGCCGGCGGAGAATTCGTGGCTCTGTTCAGCCCCGACGGTTCAGGCAAGTCGAACCTGGTGCGCGCCATGCTGGCCGACCCCGTGTGTCCTTCACTGTTTCATATGCATCCTGGTACCATCGGGTGCGCATGTCATTTCAATCACTGCTGCGCCAAGCCCGCGCAGGGGTTCGAACTGGTGGCTGACCATCAGGATCGTCACCCCCCGGGCCCTGTTGAACTGGCGCATCAGATCCGCCACCACCGCCTGCCACTGGGCATCCAGGAAAGCAAGATGATTGGTTTGAATCACTGCCCGGACAGCACCAGGAAGGTGGTGTAGAGAATGTAGTTCTTCTCGGGGTCGTCGGTCACCGCCACCTGGTGGCGGGCCCAGATCAGCTCTCCCGCGGTGCCTTGCACCTCCAAGGCCGCTACCCCATCGGCGTCTGTCCGCGCCTGACGGCGTTTGCCGAAATGCACCATCGCGCCGGCCAGTGGCCGTTGCTCGAAAAGCACCTGCACCCTGACCGGCTGCCC
>JAGTVD010000121.1 GCA_018224505.1 Desulfatitalea sp.
AGGCATCGCGGATATTAGGCATAACGCCCAGACAGCTCGGCTACCGCATCCGCAAGTACGGCATCGATCTGAAACGGATATGACCCGATTCCTTCACAGCGATCCCTTGGCACCATTGTCGACACTTATGTAGACTTCCACAAAAGTGTCGACAATCGCCACCCATCACACACCTCGGTACACCCGCCCGTTCGTCTTCCGTCGCCTTCACAGCTGCCATTGGCAAGCCTTTGAAGAAAAACGGCAACGACTACCCCCCATTGGCACGCTCCTTGATCTACTACCTTCCAAACTCAAACGCTTTTAACTCAATCTTTTCAACTCCCGGCACAACCGGGTTTCAGGAGAAAACGGCATGCGAAAAGTGGCTATTTACGGCAAAGGCGGCATCGGCAAATCGACAACCACGCAAAACACGGTGGCGGGTTTGGCCGAAATGGGCAAAAAAGTCATGGTGGTGGGCTGCGACCCCAAGGGCGATTCCACCCGTCTGCTGCTCGGCGGCATGGCCCAGCGGACGGTGTTGGATACCTTGCGCGAAGAAGGCGAGGACGTGGAGCTGGCCGATGTGCGCAAACTGGGTTTCGGCGGCTGCCTGTGCACGGAATCGGGCGGACCGGAGCCGGGGGTGGGCTGCGCCGGACGGGGCATCATCACCTCCATCAATCTGCTCGAGCAGCTGGGGGCCTACGCCGAGAGTGAAGCCCTGGACTATGTCTTCTACGACGTGCTCGGCGACGTGGTGTGCGGCGGGTTCGCCATGCCCATCCGCGAAGGCAAGGCCCAGGAGATCTACATCGTGGTTTCGGGCGAGATGATGGCCATGTACGCGGCCAACAACATCTGCAAGGGGATCGTCAAGTTTGCCGAAGCCGGCGGCGTGCGTCTGGGCGGGCTGATCTGCAACAGTCGCAATGTGGACAACGAGGTGCAGATGATCGAGGCGCTTGCGGATCGGCTCGGCACCCAGATGATTCACTTCGTGCCCCGGGACAACATGGTGCAGCGGGCCGAGATCAACCGCAAGACGGTCATCGACTACGATCCGGCGCATACCCAGGCGGACGAGTACCGGACCCTGGCGAAAAAGATCGATGCCAATGAGATGAAAGTGATCCCCAACCCCATGGGCATCGACGAGCTGGAGAAACTGCTGATCGATTATGGCATCGTCAACTGAATCCATTTTCCGGAGCACGGACAGGCAACCGATTTCTGAAAGACCCCAAAGACCCTAAAGAGGAGAATACCGATGATTATGATTCGATCCATCGTGCGACCCGAGAAGGTCGATGACGTCCTGGCGGCCCTGATGGAGTCCGGATTCCCCGGCGTCACCAAAATGTCGGTGGTGGGCCGCGGCAAGCAGCGCGGCATTAAAATCGGAGAGATCACCTACGACGAGATCCCCAAGGAGCTGCTGCTCACGGTGATCAAGGACCATGACAAGGATTTTGTGATTCGCACCATCATCAAGGCTGCGCGCACGGGGGAAAAGGGCGCATTCGGCGACGGGAAGATTTTTATTTCTCCGGTTTTGGAGGCCTACACCATCAGCTCGGGTGTCAAGGAGAATGCCGACGGCACCATCGAAGAGGTGAAGATATGAAAGAGATTCTGGCCATTGTGCGGCTCAACCGCATCAATCAGACCAAACGGGCCCTGGCTGAAGTGGGGCTGCCTTCCATCACCGGTCGGGACGCCCTGGGCCGGGGCAAGGGGCTGGTGGATCTGCAACTGCTCCAAGGCGCCGAACGCGGCTATGAAGAGGCGATTTCCCAGCTGGGCCAGAGCCAGCGGCTGATCCCCAAGCGCGCCCTGCTCATCGTTGTGCCCGACACCCTGGTGGAAAAGACGGTCCACACCATCATCCGGGTCAACCGCACCGGCAAGCCGGGCGATGGGATGATCTTTGTGATGCCATCCATGGATGCGTGGCGGGTGAGGACGGGGGAGCATGGCGATGGGGTGTTGGATGATGATTTTTAAATAGAAGTACAAGGTTTGAAAGTTTAAAGCGCGGAATTCTGTCGGTTTGATGGGGCGGGGTTCCGAAAAAGGAGATGGGTCATGGCGACTTCGACCGAATATCATGATGCCGAAGGGTGTTGTTTGGATGGCAAGGATCTGGAGGGGGTGCGCAAGCGTTTGTTGGAGAAATACCCTCCCAAGGTGGCCCGGAAGCGGGACAAGCAGATTGTGGTTAACCGGGTGGGCGACGATAAAACGGTGCCGGTGGTGATGTCCAATGTGCGCACGGTGCCGGGGCTGATCAGTCAGCGGGGGTGCTGCTACGCCGGGTGCAAGGGGGTGGTGCTGGGGCCGACCCGGGACATCGTCAATATCACCCACGGGCCGGTGGGGTGCGGGTTCTACAGCTGGTTAACCCGCCGCAACCAGACCGATCCGGACAGCTCGCCGGACGGGCAGAACTTCATGACCTATTGCTTCACCACCGACATGCAGGACGAGGAGATCATCTTCGGCGGCGAAAAGAAGCTGCGTCTGGCGATCCAGGAAGCCTACGACAACTTCAAGCCCAAGGCCATTGCGGTGTTTTCCACATGCCCGGTCGGGCTGATCGGTGACGATGTGCATGCCGTCTGCCGGGAGATGAAGGCCAAACTGGGCATCAACGTCTTCGGCTTCTCCTGCGAAGG
>JAGTVD010000122.1 GCA_018224505.1 Desulfatitalea sp.
ACGCAGATGGGCGAATGTGGTGACTGTGGTGGTCATTTTGGCATGCATTCAATTTGTTGTTCGGGGGCGGTCCGGATAGGACACGCCCTGTTTGTACCGGTCCCTGCCCCCATTTTTCTGTCTGTTCCTTTTATCTCTGTTCTTCCACCACAGCGGCCGCCACATCTTGATAGGCGTGGTAGAGCCGGTGGCAGAATCGATCCCAGCGTGCGCAAACTTCCAATGCGTCCGGGCTCATCTCAAAAAGACCGGGGCCGGAAAGAATCACCTTGACCTCCTGTTGCAGCTCCTTTACCAGATCCTCGGGGGCTCCCGCAAGGATGTTGGCGACTAAGTGGTCCGGCGCATACCAGGAAGAGGCGTTCAGCAGGTCCCTGTAGACCTGGGCCAGCAACACGTTGCGCGGCCCTTCCCACAGTTCGTTGACCGCGGCGTCCCGATACAGGCGAGGCAGGGCGGAAAAATCCTCCATCACTCCATGGCCGCCGAAAAGACTCATGGCCAGACGCAAGACATCGGGGGCATCGAAGCTGGTGGCCATTTTCTGGAGCATGATCAACTCGCGGATGTTGAAGCGCCGTTGCTTCACATCGTCGGCATCCTGTGCATCGGGTGCAGCGGCAAGGCTACCGGGCAAAGACAAGATGTCGGCATAGAGGCGAAATGCGCCGGCCAGGGTGCGTTTGGCGGCCTTCTCGATGGTGGCCAACTGGCCGGCCACCATGGGCATGCGGGCGATGGGAAAGCCGAACGCCTCCCGGAAGTCGCAGTATCGCGCCGCTTCGCGCCAGGCGCGCATCATGCTGGCGGCGCCGGAAAGACCGACGGTAAGCCGTGAGTAGGTGAGCACGATGCCGACCATGTTGGCCAGGCCGCGTTCCAACGGTCCCACCGGGTACGCCAGGGCCCCGTTGAGGGTCAGCTCCGCGGTGGTCAGCTCGCTGGTGCCCATCTTCCACTTGATACGATCAATGCTGTAATTGTTGCGCCGCTCGCGCACCTTGCCACTCGACAGCCAGGAGGGCATCACAAATAGGCCGACCTGTTCGGAACCCGCGGGCTTGGCCGTCACCATGGCATAATCGGCATGGGTGGCCGAGCAGAAGAACTTGGTACCGTACAGGCGCCAATGGCCGTTTTCCTGTCGCGCTTCGAGTAGGTTGGCCTTGACGTCCGAGCCACCCTGGATTTCAGACAGGTATTGGGCGCCGATGCCGAAACGACCGTCTTGGCCTTCCTTGCAGTGGGCCAGTATGGACTGAATCTCGGGTGTTCCGGCAAAGCGCTCTAGTACCGCCACCATACCTTCAGTGCAGGTCAGCGGGCAGGAGATGCAGGCCTCGCCGTTCTGGTAGATCAGATACATCTTGATAAATCGCACCCACGGATGGGTCTTATCCGCGAAGAGCGCTTCGCCGAACACCTCATGTTCCATCACTTCAGTTTCGTGGGGCCGCACGATACGGTCGATGCGGTTTCCGTGGCCGTCGTAGTGCATCATCCAGGGACGCTTCTCGGGCCAAGCAATGGATTCGGCCATTTTACGCCAGCGAAAAGAGGCCTTCCTGGAAGTCTCGCGGGCGGCGGCATCAACCTCGGCAGCATACTCGCCGGTGAACACACGCACCGCCTTTTGCGCAAAGGGGTCTTCTTCGTAGTAATCGCAATTTTCCCGCCATGAGAGAAAATCGTCGAACCCATAGGGGTTTTTGGCATTGGGGTAACTCATGTCGTCTCCTATTCTTTTGGGCCCGCCACTTCGGCTTGGCCCCTTATTAGGCCAGCTGTTCCCGGAGCTGGTGTTTCAAGATTTTACCGGTGGCGTTTTTGGGCAGCGCTTCGACAAAAAGCACCTCCTTGACGCATTTGAAGCCGGCCAACTGCTCACGGCACAAGCTGATCACATCCTGGGCGTCGATTGCCGCGTTGGCTTGCGGCACGACAAACGCAACTGGTATTTCACCCCATTTCTTGTCGGGTCTTCCAGCCACCGCCACCTCGGCCACAGCTGGGTGGGTTTTAAGAACACTTTCGATCTCGGCCGGATAGATATTCTCACCACCGCTGATGATCATGTCCTTCAGGCGATCCACCACCGTGACACAACCATCAGTGTCCACTGTACCCAAGTCATCTGAGCGGTAACACCCATCGTTCAGCACCTTATCCGTGGCCTGCGGATTGTTCCAATAGCCGGTAAATACTTGCGGACCGAATAGGCATAACTCCCCAACCGCCCCCGGTGGCAGCTCCTGGTTGGTGCCGGGCGCAAAAACCTTGACCGCGCCGTGGAACACCGGGCGGCCGGCGGTGGTCATCTTGTCCATACCGATGTCGTGAGTCCAGAAGGTGATGGCGCCGGCGTATTCGGTGGCACCGTACACCTGGCAGATCTTCATGCCCCACTGATCATAAAGCTGTATGAGGCTCGCAGGCACCGGTGACGCACCACATACGAAATGACGAAAATGAGGCAGAGGAGGTCGTTTGTCTTCAGGCACCATGGCCATGGCTTGCAGCATCAGGGGCACGGTCATGAGAAAGTTGATGCGCTCTTCGGCCATCAGCTGATAGACCCGCACCGGATCAAAGTCGGGCAGATAATAGGTTGTCACACCTGCATGCACATTGGCGAAAAAAGGTGCCAGTCCACCGATGTGAAACAACGGCGCGGTCAGAAGATAGCGGTCCTTATGCGCCCAGCGTAAAGTGTGGGTAAGACCGAGTGATGCCCAAAAAGTGTTGTTGTGGCTCAGCATGGCGCCTTTGGGCTTACCGGTTGTTCCCGAGGTGTACATGATGACGCAGGGGTCGTCGTCGCCACCTTGGATTTCAGGCTCGTCCGTAGAACCTTGGGCCAACACCGTCTCGAATTCCGGGTCTGCTCCTTTCCCGCCTTTGCGCAGGAATTTCTGTGTCGGAATATGATCGCGTATTTGTTCGACCACCGTTTCAAAAGCATCATCATAAAGCAGCAGTGCAGCCATGCAGTCGTTTAAAATATAAATTAACTCAGGACCGCTTAGCCGCCAGTTCAGGAACACAGTCACCACGCCAATTTTGGCCGCCCCGTACAATGCGCAAACGGCATGTTCGTTGTTCTTTGCCAAAACCGCAATGCGGTCGCCGCGACGAATACCCTGTGCTGCGAGAAAGGCGGCGAAACGATTAACCCGCGCGTTGGTTTCCTTGAATGTGAAACGGTACTGCGCCCCCAGGCAGGCTTCCAAATTGGGAGTGAGAAGCGCGCGGTTTGCCAATAATTGACCGGTGTTGATACTCATGAGAACCCTCCTCTTTTAACTGATTTGTAATCTTGTTTAAGAACGGTGTTCTCTTATAGGCACTAATGTTCTGATCTGTCAATTAGTCCGGAACAACCACCATCATCGACGACAATGGCACCCCCCGGTGGGTGGCCAAGGAGGTCTGTGAGATCTTGGGATTGAGCAACACAACCAACGCCCTAAGGTCATTGGATGATGATTAAAAACAGCGGTTTAGATCCAACATGATGAATCCTGATGTTGGCGGTCGTGGCACCTGCGTCATAAACGAACACGGC
Source organism: Desulfatitalea sp. (assembly GCA_018224505.1). Lineage (GTDB taxonomy): Bacteria > Desulfobacterota > Desulfobacteria > Desulfobacterales > Desulfosarcinaceae > Desulfatitalea. Next base: position 3,566 of record JAGTVD010000122.1, read on the forward strand.
ATCTATGCGCTGGTCTTCAAATCACGCAAACCCGAAGCCAAGAAGTTCAAACGCTGAATCACCCACACTGTCATCCCTGAGATCCGCAGAACGAGGGCCTTTCTGCACGCCACCGCGGACATGCCCGATGAGGGATCATGTCCCGGACCCATCTTGCAAAGGCATAGCGCCTCCCCCCGCGACATCTGTGACCTGATCTGTCACACATGGGTGCTATAAAAGATGCACATACCAATCGCTATCAATGCGGATTCAAGGGGGTTCGGAGTGTACCTGAATATGGAAATGAAGGTGAAACAGATGGCGCAAATCGCCAAGGCTAAGGGGGTCATATACGGGCTTGCCATCGGGGATGCACTGGGCTGGCCGACCGAGTTTTTAAAGCTTGACCAGATCAGGGCCAAATACGGTCCTCAAGGCATAACGGAGCTGCCGGACCCCGCCCTTTTCACCGACGACACCCAGATGAGCATTGCCGTGGCCAGGGCCCTGATCCTGACCGGGGAAACGCAGGTCGATGCCATTATGGCCGCCATGCGAGATGAGTTCGTCCAGTGGCGAAAATCCCCGGACAACAATCGCGCGCCGGGCAATGCATGCCTCCAGGGAGTGGCCAATCTTGAAAAGGGTATCCATTGGACCCAAAGCGGAGTGCCCCATTCCAAGGGCTGCGGATCCGCCATGCG
>JAGTVD010000123.1 GCA_018224505.1 Desulfatitalea sp.
GTCAACAGGCCGCGTTGTTGACCCGCACGGGCCACGAGGTGCTGGTGATTACCGGCGAGCCGCCCCGTTCGGCACTGCCGGCCCCCGTGGCGGTGGTGCCGGGCATCGGGTATCAGCGCGCCGAAAACCCGGCAATGCCACCCGAACAGGTGGTCCAGGCCCTGACGGAGGCCATGGGGCAACGATGGCCCGGGGGCAGACCCGATCTGCTGCATGTGCACAACCCCACTCTGGCCAAAAATCGCCACATGCAAACAGTACTCAAATCGCTGCAGGCCGCCGGCTTGCCCTTGCTCTGCCAGATCCACGATTTCGCCGAAGACGGGCGGCCGGAAGCCTATTTCGCGGGACCTTATGTGGCCGATTGCCATTACGCCGTCGTCAACCGTCGGGATCGACAACTGCTCGTGCGGGCCGGCCTGGCGGAATCCGCGGTACACTACCTGCCCAATGCCATCGCCCCCGCGGACTGGCCGGAAAGCACCACGGTCAGTGCGAACGCGCCGGTTCTCTATCCGGTGCGGGCCATCCGGCGCAAAAACATCGGCGAAGCCATCCTGCTGCGTTTTTTTATGCCCATGTCGGCATCGCTGACCATCACCCTGCCCCCCCAAAGCCCCCGGGATCTTCCGGGATATCGTCTTTGGCAAGCTTTCGTTCAGCACCACGGGCTGCCCGTCGTGTTCGAAGCAGGACTCCGGGATTCCTTCCATCAGCTCATGGGCGGATGCCGCTATGCATTGACCACCAGCATCAACGAAGGCTTCGGTTTCACCTTCCTGGAACCGTGGTGTGCCGGCAAAGCGCTGTGGGGGCGTCAATTACCCGACATATGCAGCGATTTCATCGAACGGGGGGTACGCCTGGACCACCTTTACCCCCATCTGTGGGTCCCCCTGGACTGGGTCGATGCCGATGCGTTGCGCCGCCGCTGGTGCCATGCATGGCGCAACGCCGCCCGCCAGTACGGGTGGCAGCAGCCCGATGGGGCTGGCGAGCGGGGATGGGAACGCATCAGTGCCGGCCAGCGCATCGATTTCGGATTGCTGGACGAGCCGTTCCAGCAAGCAGTTCTCGAACAGCTCATGGCGTCATCCGCGGCGATGGAGACGCTCGCCGACCTGAATCCATTTCTGCGCTCGCCCGGACCGCCGCCGTCCAGTGCGTCCCTGATCCGCCACAACCGGGAGATGGTGCTCCGCCATTTCAGCCCCGCCAACCATCTTGAGCGTTTGCTGAACATCTACCAGCGGGTCCTCGATGACAGTGTCCGGCATACCATCGACAAGCAGGCATTGTTGGCGGCTTTCCTGACCCCGGAACGGTTCAGCCTGCTCAAATGGAGTAAATCAGATGGATGACATCCTGCCCCGGGCGCTGATCGCTGCCCATCTCAAACCCATGACGCCCATCCCCACAGCGGTGCAATACCAGGGATCGCTGGCGCCGCCCATCCGGTGTCTGCTGTGCGATATCTACGGCACCCTGTTTATCAGTGGCAGTGGGGATCCGGGCGCAGCGCCCGGCCGGGAAGAATTGGGGCACCTCCTGTCCCCTGTGCTGGCCCGCCATGGTGTGCCCACGGCCCCCGGCATCTTGATGGATCGTCTTCGCCAGGCCATCACCCGGCACCATGCGGCCGCCCGGCAACGCGGGGTGGATTTCCCCGAGGTGCGCATCGAGGAGATCTGGCGCGAACTGCTTCCCGTGAAGGACGACACGGCCATCCGCCACTTCGCTCTTGAATTTGAAATGGTGGTCAATCCGGTGTGGCCCATGCCCCACATGGCAGCGCTGTTGACCGCCTGCCGTGAACGCCATATTCGGCTGGGCATCATCTCCAACGCCCAATTTTTCACCCCCGGCCTTTTTCAACTGTTCCTGGGCGAATCCCCGGAGCAGCTGGGATTCGACCCGGCGCTCACCTTCTGGTCCTATCGCCATGGCGTGGCCAAACCGTCCGACACGCTCTTTGCCCTGGCTGCGGAGCGTCTGGCCGCCATGGGGATCACCCCCCGACACACGGCCTATCTTGGCAACGATATGCGCAAGGATATACTGCCGGCCCGCCGTGCCGGTTTCCAGACCGTGCTCTTTGCCGGCGATGCCCGTTCACTGCGGATGGGCGCCGACACGCCCCAAACTGAAACCAAGCCGGATTTGTTTGTCACGGACCTCTCCCAGCTGATATCATGGCTCGACAGATAAACGCGGCCCAATCGTTTATTGACCAACACGCCGCAATGTGTCACCTATCTTCGGCAAATCGGCTTTAAAACAGGAGTTCCCATGCCCTCTGCACCCAAACGGAAAAACAGTGGCAAGACAGAAGTGATCGCACCGGCACCGGTCTACGTCCCAAGGCAAAGTCCGGAAAAAGATGCCTGGTTCACCTCTTTTTTCATCGAAAACCACCTGGACTATTTTACCAGTCCGGAAAAGGCCGCTTCGGACGAACAGATCCGGTTCATGGTCTATACCGAGCCCAACGAACGCTACTACCCCTGCTCGGACAAGATGTTCGGCGCCATCATCTGGCGTAACAACTCGGCCCATATCCAGAAAGCCTACAACCAGGTGCTGCAGCGCATCCTGGCTTTGATCGAGCGCCAGATCGAGGACCCCTGGGAGAAGGCCTACCTGGAATCGCTGGTGATCAACAAATATCAGCACGAAACCCGGGATGAAATCATGATGCCCTCCCGCTTGGAAAAGCGGTTGATGCGCATCTACCTCAATCGCACCCACATCGAGGATCCCTACGGCGTTGAAAAAGCCGAAAGCAACCGCCGGGCCCAGGCCCTGCTGGATGCGCCGGAATTTCTACAGGCCTTCAACCATGTGGCTGAAAGCGCGCTGCAAAATCCCCCCCAAACCCTGGGGGAGATCAAGTCCCAGATCGCCGCCGTGGAATTCCAGCGTCTGCTGTGCCTGGCCAACACGCCGGAACTGTGGCGCGCGCCCGCCGAGAAAATGCTGACCGAAGCGGAATACCTGAAAGTGTTCGAGAAACCCATTACCGGCGAGGGACGCCGTCCACTGATGGATTTTCTGGGTTTTGGCCGGCAATATCCGCCCAAACGACGCAAAATCCTCTGGCTGGCCGATGAGTCGGGCGAGGTGGTGGTGGATCTGGCCCTGATCCGTTTTCTGGCCTCCCACGGCAATAAAGTGATCGTGGCCTTCAAAGAGGGTCCCCTGTACACCAAGGCCGATATCCTGGACCTGGGTGCCGACGAGGTGCTGCGCACCGCCATGGCCCAGGCAGTGATCGTCGACGATCCGCGCTTGGGCAAAAACGAACTGGTGCGCACCCTGCGCAGCGACGTACCCATACTGGCCCTGTCCGACGGCACCAGTGAAAACCTCAATCTGATATTGGTATCCACCACCTTCGCCCGCGTGTTCAAGGAGGTGGACTGCGTCATCTCGCGCGGTCTGGACCAACGGCGCCGTTTGTTCGACACCCGGTTCCAGTTCACCCAGGAGATTTTCAACATCGCAACGGGAGAGGATGGCAGCGTCTCCATCCTCCACAAGCCGCGCCATTCCTCGGTGATCAAATTTTCCCATCGCGATCTTGAGAACAAGGCCAATTCCATCATCGGCCAGATGAAGGCGGCCAAAGCCAAAGGCATGACCGTCATCTTCTACAGCGGCATCATCGGCTCCATTCCCGGAAAAATCAAAATGGCCAAAAACATCATGTCGGTCTTTGTGGAGCATTTAAAGAAGCAATCGGCCATGACCTTTATCATCAACCCTTCCGAGTATTACGAACCAGGCATGGATGCCGACGATCTGATGTACATGTGGGAGATCGTCCAGCGCAGCGGCATGATCGACATCTGGCGCTTCCAGACCTATGAAGACATCGTCACGGCCTTTCAGCTGTTGGCGCAGCGAATCCCCCCCGAATGGGTCGGCAAGGACGCCACTTACAGCACCGGCTGCACCAAGGAGATGACCATCGCCATCGACGTGCAGCAGAAGCATCCGGAGATGCAGCTCATCGGCCCCGGTAAGGAGCGTTTCATGCGCCGCAAGGAGTATGGCGTGGGCAAGATGTACGATCAGCGGTTGGGGATGATGTGTTCGTAGGGGGGATCGGTTGGTTGGTTGGTTGGACGGTTGGACGGTTAGTTAGTTGATCGGTTGGTCGGTTGGACGGTTGGACGGTTAGTTAGTTGATCGGTTGGTTGGACGGTTGAGCGGTTGGTCCGTTGAGCGGTTGGTTGGTCAGTGGTTGGGGTTGGGTTGGAGGTTTATTGGGACCCGGAATTTGGTTTCATTCGCATCTTTGCGGGCCGTGTATATTAGATAGCCATTCCGGCA
>JAGTVD010000124.1 GCA_018224505.1 Desulfatitalea sp.
ATGGGTCGAACTTCGCCGATTCCACGCGGCTCTATGAACTCGGCCGGGTACCCACGCGAGATGAGGTAAGCGCGCACTGATTCCGCTCGCCGCTGCGACAAATTCATGTTGTAGGCGGCAGAACCTTGAGAGTCCGTATGGCCTTCCACTGTCAGTTTACGGCTTTTGCTGGTCGACATGAGGGCCTCGGCGACCTGGTTCAACCGGGACTGCGCCGCCGGCAGGATCGTCGCCTGGTTCGAAGCAAAGACGACGCTACCCGAAAGTGTGATAACGAGTCCGCGGGCCTCCTCTTTTAACATGGCGACTTTTGCCAATTGTGCCTGCGCGTCGGCCGCCCGCTTTTCAGCTTCGAGCCGGGCCCGTTGCTCGGCCTCAAATTTGGCTGCCGACTCTGCGGCTGCCCTTTCGCCCGCCCGCTTTTCGGTGTCGAGCAGGGCCTGTTGCTTCACTGCAAGTGTGGCGGCCTCAGCGGCTGTTGCCGCCTCCCTCTTTTCTGTTTGGGTCCTGGCCAAATCCGCTTTCGTCCTCGCTATAATCTCGGTCTGGGACGTCTGATAATCCTTGTGCGCCTGTGCGGCATCCCCTTTCTGGGAAGCGATGGAAGCGAGCGCATCCGCCATCATGGCTTTGCGCTCGGCAACATAGGCGAGGTCTTTTGTCTTAAACGATTTGGGATCATTCGCAAAGGATGCCTCCGCACGCCCGAGGGCCTGCTTGGCCTTGTGCAGCTCTGCCGGAACCAGTTGCGCCGCAGGCCCCGCGCTTGCGTGCTGATAGGCTTGGCGGGCCTTGGATAGTTCTGTAGGGACGGTGGCTGCGCAACCGGCGAGGAATCCCGCGCACGCAACGAGTACCAGATATTTTAATTTTATACTTTTCATGTTTTGCACCTTTCTATTCCATGGGCAATCGGTTGTCTTCCCGGAGCTTGCGCACCCGCTCAATCGCCTTTGCGGCGTCTGTCTTTTCAGCCTGCTCGTGTGAGAGTGCGATCGCCAGTTCAGCGTCGGCTTCGGCCCGTGTCAGCATCGATGCGGCCTGTTCCTTTTTGCCCGCTGCGGCTAGCACCTCGGCACGCGCCAGTTCCTCCTTCGCCAGATGTAAATGGTAAGCAGCGCTGGGACTTTCAATCGTTCCGGCCTCCTCAGCAGCGCGGATTGCCGACTTGGATTCCTCGGAACTCTGATGGAACGAAGGGCCGCTTGCGCAGCCTGTGATCGCTGCGGTAAGCAGCAAAACGCCGCCCATGACGGCCAGATTTAAATGTCGCATATACGCCTCCTTTTCCGGATGGTTACTTTTTATCGCCTAAGAACCGCGCTTCGAGCTTTTTCTCACTCATGGATATCCACGGCTGGTAGGACCGATCGGGTTGATTTCGTCTGCATGCAGCACCTGATGCGTGTTGTTATAAAAAATGGGTTGCCCCCGGCTGAAAAGGGGTTGCTGAAAATTTAGCGCGTGTTTCCAGAGGCTTTTCGTGATTGTTCAAAATCCGCGGCAGCGCAAACTGAATAGGGAGGCAACAGAGGCTCGACTCCGCATCGTCTCATTACAGCCAATATTACTATCATTGCGGGAAAACGCAAGGCTGGATGTTTATGGGTTTAATATGGGTTAAAAACAGATACTATATGAGGGGACAAGGCGGCCCGCAGACCGATTCTCTCTATTCGCTGTTGGCCGGATATTGATGTCATTCCTGACCGTGCGGGTGCTGGTTCCACGCGTTGGCCGCGATCACCTGATGCTGTAAGAGACTTGGACCAGGGCGCTGGCTATTTCTGATCTAACGCTGCTCTTACCTTGACACCCAAATCATTGATGGAAAAAGGCTTTTGAAGAAAATTCACCCCTTCATCCAACACACCCCTATGAGCGATCACATCGGTGGTGTAGCCGGACATGAAGAGGGTTTTGATGTCCGGGTTTAAGGCATTCAATTGATTTGCCAAATCGCGACCGTTCATTTCAGGCATGACCACGTCGGTGATGAGCAAGTGAATTTCACCAGCGTGATGTTCCGCCAGGCGCAGGGCCTCGCTTGGCGTGCCCGTGGTCAATACCGGGTACCCCAGTCTTTCCAGCATCAGCTGGCACATTTGAATAATCGCCGGTTCGTCCTCCACCAGGAGCACTGTTTCGCCGCGGCTTGTCGGGATTTCCGGAACCGTTCCAACGCTTGACTTCTCTGCTGCTCCCGCATGGCGCGCCAGGTAAATCCTGAAGGTCGAACCTTGTCCCGGTTCGCTATAGACGTTAATGAACCCGTTGTTCTGTTTGACAATGCCGAAGACCGTCGCCAACCCCAGGCCCGTACCCAGGTGTACGTCCTTGGTGGTGAAAAACGGTTCGAAAATGTTTTCGAGCGTTTCTTTGTCCATGCCGCAGCCGTCATCGCTGACGGCCAACAAGACAAAGTCACCGGGGACAAAATCGGCGTGGTCGGCGCAATACGCCGCGTCGAAGGTGACCATGTGCGTCTCGATGGTGATTTTGCCCACTCCGGCAATCGCGTCGCGGGCGTTGACACACAGATTGGCCAGTATCTGATCGATCTGGGCGGGGTCCATTTTCACCGGGTACAAACCCTGCTCGGGTCGCCAGGCCAGATCGATGTC
>JAGTVD010000125.1 GCA_018224505.1 Desulfatitalea sp.
GAGGAAGAACAGCAGGCTTTTATGGACCTGGTGGCATGGGTTGAAAGAAGCGGTGCCTCACCCCCGGCCGGCGATGATATTCAGGACCGTGCCACAGTGGCGGAAAGCGTTTTTGGCTGTCAATTCACTTCAGATCCGGCATCGCTGGATCCCGTTACAGCGGCCGCGCGTTCGGCGGGTGATCCCACTTATGGGGTAGACTGCGCACCTTAACGGAGTCATGGGCTTATTTTAATGGAAGCCAAACAGGTAAACGGAATGTTTGCCTGTTTGGCTTGTGTCTTCTACTGCTCTTGGCTTCAGCAGGCCTGCGTGCAGTCCCATTAAAACCTATTGTTTGGGCCCCTCGATCATTTCCTGCTTTTCCAGCAACTGAATATTGAACGGATTGCTCTCCTCCCCGAAATAGAGGGTGCGGTGGGGGAATGGGATCTCGATGTTGTTTTCGTCGAAGGCGTGTTTGATGCGGCGCAGGTATTCGCGGCCCACGAACCATTGGCGGATCGGCTTGGTTTTGATACGGCCCTTGATGATGACCGCCGAGTCGGCGAATTTGTCCACGCCGAATATTTCGGGCGGTTCAAGGATCAGGGGGGCGAATGCAGGATCGTCCATCAGGGATTGGCCCACGCCGGACATCACTTCGATCACACGGTCGGTGTTCTCTTTATAGGCCACGCCGATGTCGAACACGAAGGCCGACCACTCGTTGGTCAGATTGCTCAGGGTGGTGACGGAGCCGTTGGGAAAAATGTGGACCACACCGCCCAGGTCGCGCAGGATGATGGTGCGGAAGTTGATTTTTTCCACCAGGCCGCCGGTGCCGTTGACAACGGCCACGTCCCCCACGCGGATCTGATTTTCCAGAATGATGAAAAAACCGGAAATGATGTCGCGTACGAGGTTTTGAGCGCCAAAGCCGATGGCCAACCCGGCAATACCGGCGCTGGCGATGATCGGGGCGATCTCGACGCCTAACTCTTTGAGGATCACCAGTCCCACCGTCAGCCAGAGAAAGAGCATGGCAGCCTGTTTGATGAGGCGCACGATGGTTTCGATGCGTTTGGCCGATTCCGAGGGGGGTTCGCCCTGGCGCTCGCTTTTTTTGACCAAACGCCCCTCGAGGCGATTGAGCAGGTGCTGGATCAGTTTGACGCCTGCCCAGGCAAAGAAAAGAATGAGCGTGATCCGCAATCCGGTTTTAATGAAGGTTTCCCACTCCAGCGTTGCCAGGAATGCTTGAAAGGTATCCATGGCCTCCTTTTCCTTTTATCTATAATGGCGTTGGCCGGTCGCCGATGGATGGCGCGTCTTACGCTCAAAAAAAAGAACGGACCGCGACGGCGTCGCTGGTCCGTTCAATAAACGTATCGGATGCAGGCGGGGGTGGTTATCGACCAGCGACCGGCATCAAGCGGCTTTGATGACTTTGCCCGCTGTAATGCAGTCGGTGCAGACCACAATGCGCTGGGCCCGACCGTTATGCATGGCGCGGACGTTCTGCAAATTGGGCTTGAAGCGCCGTTTGGTAACATTGTGCGCATGGCTGACATTGGCGCCTACCATCGATTTTTTTCCGCAGATTTCACATACTCTGGCCATTGGTTTTCTCCCTGCTGGATCAATTGAAAAAGGCGTCGGGCACACCGCGCCCGCAAATTCAAAAATTTAAACCGATCATATAGCGTTTTTTGATCAATCTGTAAAGTTATTTTTCGCCTTGTCGGCGACCCCATCACCTTCTGCGCTGGACGTGTCCAGGGGCCGATAGGCTTCGCAACGCGTGAGATAGTGCAGGGCTTCGTGGTGGTAGCCCACGTCCGGATATTGGGTGATGACGGCCAGGAAACGGTGCCGGGCCGCTTGATATTGTGCTTGTCGAAAATAGTAGTGGCCCACATGCATCTCGTGACCGGCCAGGCTCTGCAAGCAGATAATGATATGGCTGTCGGCTTTGCGGGCGTAGGGATCATCGGGGAATTGGCGCACCAAGCGTCGAAAGGTGTCCAGGGCTTTGCGCGCTGAGCTCTGGTCGCGGTCCACGGAGTCGATCTGTTCGTAGTGGCAGCGCCCGATTTGGTAAATGACATAGGGCACGGCTTCGTTGCGCGGGTGCAGGCGCTCGAACTCCTCATAGGCGGCCACCGCTTCAGGGTACTGTTGTAAGTGGTAGTGCGAATCGGCGATTTTCAATTCGGCCAGAATGGCATATTGGCTGAATGGATACCAGTTTTTCAGCTGTTCGAAAGCTTTGAGCGCGTCCGTGTACTTGCCCCGGTCGTAGGCCGCCACACCTTCGCGCACCAGCTCCGAAGCGGGCTTTTCAGGTCGTTCAGCACCGAACCAGGCACATCCGGCAAACACCCAGATGGCCACCAGCAAAAGAAGCGGCCACAAAAAACGAGAGGCCTTCATTTATTTCTACACTCCAATGATGGGGCTGGCATTATCACGGAAATTTGGAGGCGGGCATTATCGGCCCACATCCAAAAAACAGCAGCGAAAATTCCCGGTGAACCGGATGATCGGATTAGAGAATGGTTTTGATGGTGTCTTCAAGCTTGGACTTGGCCACCATACCCGTAATTTGATCAACCACTTTGCCCTCTTTGAAAAAGATCAGGGTGGGGATGGCTTTGATGCCAAACTTGCCTGGCGTTACGGGGTTGTCGTCCACATTGCATTTGGTGAATTTGACCTGGTCGCCGTAAGTGCCGGCCAGTTCTTCAATAACCGGGCCGATGGCCTTGCACGGCCCACACCAGGGTGCCCAGAAATCCACCACCACTGGTTTGTCCGCCTGTATGATTTCAGCATCGAAATTGCCGTCACTAACATCCATTATCCCTTGTGCCATGATCGTTTGTCCTTTCTGCCGAAGCGTTAATACGATTGGACAAAATAATATGAAGCCCCCTGGTTGTCAACCATGGCTTCATTCCACCGTGGTCTCATTCCAGGACGCTATTCCCAGTCGGGGAATGTGTCGGCCCAGGTGCATGCTTCGCGATAGAGGGTGGACACTTTATCCTTGGGGATCTTCAGCGCCGTGGCGATCCTTTCAAACAGCGGCCATTGGGCTTTTTCATAGTACTCGACCAGCGCCAGGTAGCCGATCAAGGGACCGCTGCGCTCGGCGAGGGCCTTTTTTATTTCGCCCGCCAGGGGTAGTTCCTCCATTATTCGGGCCATGGGTTGGTCCACGATGGCATCGATCAGGGAGAAGAGACCCAGGGTGAAAAGCTCGGCTGCGCTGGTGGGGAGCGAGGCCAGTGTGCCCAGTTGCTCGCAAAATTTACCGCGGATGGAGGATGTGCGGATCAGTTCGCCGGGTTTGCCTTTGGCCAGATGCGACATGGCAATCAAGGATACAAAACGTCGGATTTCGGATTCGCCCATATATACGAGGGCTTGCTGGACAGAACCGATGGTTTGGGCTTTGGCGAAGAATGCGGAATTGCTATAGCGCAACAGTTTGTATGTCAGTCCGACATCCGGTGAGATCAGTTGTTCCAGGTGTTTGAATTCGAAATCGGGCTGGTTTACGGCAGCCACGATGCGCATCAGGTTCATCTGGGAACTGGAAATGTCCTTGCCTTTGATTAATTCCGGTTTGCAGAAGAAAAATCCCTGAAAATAATCGAAACCGAGGGTCTTGGCGGCATGGAATTCGTCATAGGTTTCCACTTTCTCCGCCAGCAGCCGAAGCGTTTCGCGCCGCGGCCTGGTCTGGACAAATGACTTGATGGCATCCAGGGAGCTGGTTCGAAAGTCGATTTTAATAATGTGGGCTAAATCCACCAGGGGCTGCAAAGCAGGTGCATCGATGAAATCGTCCAGTGCAAAGGTGTAGCCCTTGGCAGCCATTTCCTGACAAGCGGCGATCAGTTCCGGTGTGGGCGCCACATTTTCGAGGACCTCCACGATTGTGTCTTCCATGGGCAACAACAATGGCGTTTTTTGGAGCAGCAGGTTGTGGGTGAAATTGACGAACATCTTTTTGCCGCTCGTCAGGTTGTCCGCGCCGATGGTAAAAAAAGTGTTGCTCAGAACGGTGGCGGTGGCGTCATCGCCGTTGCGCCCGGCAAAGCTCTGGGCAGTGGCGTCCCGGAACAACAGCTCGTAGCCGAATATTTTTTTGCGCCGATTGAATATGGGCTGACGGGCGACGTAGGTATCCATGGGCCTCTGGCTTGTCCGTTAAAAAAATGTTCACCAAGCAATATTATCGACAGTGCGCCGCCGAACTTTAAACCTTCCACAACGAAACCGTTTGCGCGAGCCCGCATAATTGCCGCTTTGACATGGCGGCCATGGTTTGATAGCCATGGCCAACGGTGCTGTGGCACATCATTTCCGAAACGGTTTTCCGACACAAGCAAAAAGGAGCGGCGGCATGGCCCACCCCATACGAATCGGTGCACTGATTTCCGGCGGCGGCACCAATCTGCAGGCCATTATGGATGCCTGTGCCCAAGGCCGGATCGATGGCCGGATGGTGTTTGTCGGCGCCGACGTGGCCGGCGCGGGCGGTCTGCAGCGGGCCGCTAACCACGCGATTCCGACCTTCGTGGTGGATTACGAAGCCATC
>JAGTVD010000126.1 GCA_018224505.1 Desulfatitalea sp.
GAAGCCGATCATCTTGTAGATCAGCTTGGCCACGGCAAAGGGGGAATTGGGATCGGTGGGGCGGTGGGCGAGCTCTACCACGTCGAAGCCCACCACTGTTTTGGTGGTGAAGATGGTTTGCAGCAGTTCCAGGGTCTCATGCCACAACAAGCCGCCCGGCTCGGGCGTGCCGGTGCTGGCGATGACACTCAGATCGAACACATCCACATCCACGGTGATCAATACCTTCTCAGGCAGCGCCGCCAGTGCGGCCGGCAGGTCGAAGGCATTGCGGCGCCATTGGCGCATGGTGCAGAAAGCGAGGGTCTCCTGTTTGACTTGCCGCGCTTCTTCGACCGCCATGCTGCGAATGCCGATCTGCAAGGTGTGGGGTGTCAGTTCCCGCATCCGGGCCATCACGCTGGCGTGGCTGAGGGGATTGCCTTCATAGGTGTCCCGCAGATCGGCATGGGCGTCGAGTTGGATCACGCCGAAACCGGGGTGGTGCTTGGCCACGCTGCGGCCCAAACCGCTGGTGATGGAGTGGTCGCCGCCGATCACCACTGGAAGCTGGTCCCGGGCCAGCAGCCCGTCGGTGATGCCGGCAAGCAGTTCCACCATGGCTTCGGGTTCCGGCGGTATGGGGGGCGTATCCAGGGTGGCAATCCCCACGCGGTAAGGCTCGGCGTCGATCCAGTCGTCATAGAACTCCACCTGCTGGGAGGCTTCCAGAACGGCCCGCGGCCCTTGGGCAGTGCCCCGGCCGTAGGAGACGCCCCCTTCGTAGCCGAACGGCACCACCACTACGCGGGCGGTTTCCAGGTCATCGTAACCGTCGGGGGGGGCAAGAAAAGGGGTGTCATGGCCCTTCATGCGGCATCCTCCAAGCGTTTAACCCGCTCGGCCATCTGGCAGCAGATCCCCTTGGGTTGCCGGGGCGCGCAACGATCCATTACATAGGCGACGAGCAACGGGAATATGATGCTGTATTCGCCCCACACCTGCACCAGGTTGGCCTCGTCGGCGTGCTGGTATTTGCCCCAGGTGACCGCTTCGCCAAAGGTGCAGCTGGAGAGGCTGCCCTCCCGTTCCACCGCGGTGCCGATCTGGATGCCGCGGTCGGCGCCCTCGAAATCCACGCCCAGGATCTGGCTGATGGTGGGGCCGGTCTGCTGGATGAAGTTTTTCGGACCGCCGCCGCCCAGCTCCAGGAATCCGGTCTGGTCCGAGGTATAGGCGATGGCCGATGAATGGAGAATATCCTTTTGCGCCGACAGCCGCACGGGCAGGCCCATCCGGTCGGTGCGCACGAGATTCATGGCGATGGAGTGGTTGGACAGCGAGTCCCAGAACAGCGGCACCCCCAAACGGGCGGCGGCGATGGTGAAACTGCGCTCCGGGTGGGGCGCGTTCGCCGCGGCCCAGAGTCCCAGGTGGTAGTTGAACTCCCAGCTGGCCAACTCCCGCTGGCCGATCACGCCATGCTGCTCCTCGACAAAGCGGCGGATGATGGCATCCTGGGCCTCCAGGGTCTCTTGTTCCCGGATGCCGATGTCGTATATCCGCGTATCGCCATGCCGGCGCAGTTCATCGTCGTTGTGGTGCGGATGAATCGCTTTGACCGGCAACCCGAAGGCAAAATGCAGATCATGATACACCTGGGCCCCGGTGGAGCAGATCACGTCCACCATGCCGGCCTCCAGCAGCGACATCACCATGCCCCCCATACCGCCGGCGATACCGGCGCCGGCGATACCCAACCAGACCGTATCCCCTTCGTCGACCATACGGGAGTAGAGCCGGGCCGCACGACGCACATTGCGTGCCTCGAAGCAGGTCCGGCCCATCATGTCCACCAGTTCCGCCACACCGATCCCCTTGGGGAGCCGCTCGGGCACGATATCGGGGGCCTTGTTGAATAGTGACTTCATAAAATCCTTTGTTCGACCGGCTAATCGACCTCCATCACAGCGCAGGCCAGCACCGTGGTCCAGAGCCCGTCCTTGTGCCCATGGGCCGCCTTGGCCACGCTGCGGCTGACAAAGAGGCGATCCTTGCCGGCCACATAGTGTTGTTTGCGCTCATCCCACGCCTTGTCCGGGTCCAACTCGATACCCAGCGTCGAAGCGAGCATGGTTGCCGCCAGGTCCTCGGCAAAATCCCCCGACTGGCGGGCGCTTTGCCCATACCCGTGGTGTTCGGAGATATAGCCGTATTGCTTTTTGTCTTTGGGTTGGGCCAACCCTATCGCCGCCGTCACCAGACGGCTTGGCTCGTTGGTGCTTTCCCGGGCCAGCACGACGAACAGAATCTGACCGGGCGCGAGCAACTTGAGCCCTTCGGCCTTGGAGATAATTTTGCAATCCGGCGGGAAGATACTCGAAATGGTGACCAGGTTGCACTTTTCGATTCCCGCATCCCGCAAGGCCAGCTCGAAGCTCTGCAACTTGTTGCGGTGATGCCCCACCCCTTTGGTAAAAAACATCTGCTTGGGAACGATTTTAAACAATTCGCTCATCCTTTCCACATGGAATTGTCGACCGATGTACGGGGGGGACTATAGGCGATACGAATCAAATATTCAAGGTTCAAGAACCAAGGATATGAGCTGCCGGTTGCCGCTTTTTTTTATGCAGAGGGGGCGCGGCAAACGTCCCCCGGGTGCCGTTGGTCAATCCCTGCTGGGCGATCATTTCCAAATCCGTGGCGATATCCCGTCCGCGGGTGGTCAGATAGTTGCCCACCATCAGCCCGTTGGCGCCGGCAAAAAAGATCCAGGATTGGAAATCGCCCAGCGTGATCTCCCGCCCGCCGGCAATGGTGATGTCCCGATGGGGATGGACGAAGCGGAACAGGGCGATGCAGGCCAATGCTTCCAGTGGCGCCAGGGGCAACCGGTCGCCAAGCGGCGTTCCCGGAATGGGGTGCAGGAAATTGATGGGAATGGCGTCCACATCCAACTCCCGGAGCACCAGGGCCAGTTCGATCCGCTGCTCCCAAGACTCACCCATACCGAAAATACCGCCGCTGCACACCTCCAAACCGGCCGATCGCGCCGCCTGAATCGTGGCCAGGGCATCGGCATAGGCATGGGTGGTGCAAATACGGTCAAAATAGCTCGGGGCTGTTTCCAGATTGTGATGATATCGTGCAATGCCCGCCTCTTTGAGCGTGCCTGCCGCCTCCGGGGACAACATGCCCAACGATGCACATAAGGTCAGCTCGGACGCCTGGGATAGCGTTCGGGCCGCACGGCAAACGGTATCGAGCTCTGCGCCATCCAAACAAGTGCCGCTGGTGACGATGGAGTAGTGCGTCGCACCGGCTTCGGCCAGACGCAAACCGGTTTGGATCAGATCTTCGGCGCTGCGCATCCCGTAAGTCTCGATCCGGCCTTCATGGTGGGCCGACTGGGCGCAAAAGGCGCAATCCTCCCCGCACAAGCCGCTTTTGGCATTGACGATGCCGCACTTGAACACCCGCCGGAACTTGAACCGCTGCCGGATCTTGTTGGCGCACCCCATCAAATCCATGATCTCTTCCGCGTCGGCGGGAATCAAGGCCAGCGCCTGCTCCCTCGTAATCCGCCAATCTTCGAAAGTTGTACTTCTCTCGGCAATATTCAGCATCGTTGCGTTGAACATCGGCGCCTCCGTCTATATGGTTAACCCGACACAATAGCGTAGTTTACGCTACCCCCACTTCATATCCTGAATACACACCACCCGTCAATCTACGAAAACGAGGGACCAATGCACACCACGGCAAAATTTCGAGTGGATCGGAGCTGACCGGAACACAGCAGGAATAGGAGGAGAAGTCTGAAGGATGTGATCAATTCGTTAACAGTTAATATAGCATACGGCTTGCTTACCGCCAAGCCGAAAGATGATTTCAGTTTCAGATGGGCACCTTAGGTTACGGGGCAGCTTCAATGGCCTGTCCCGTCAAGGGGTTGATCCGCCGGAAAGCATGATTAATGTGTTCCTGTTTGACCCCA
>JAGTVD010000127.1 GCA_018224505.1 Desulfatitalea sp.
GGCCGCCGCCGTTCGCCATTTGAGTCTTGGGGGCTACTCCCAGAAGCACATCGCCAACCGTCTGATCTTCTACGACCTGCCCCAAACGGAGGAGTTTCACGACGCGGGCCGCAAGGCCGCCGGTTTCCTGAACAGCGCGCTGATGAAGCTGGCCCCGGCGATCATCGAGGAGGCAAAAAGGCTCGGCATCCCGATCCCGGAAAACGCTTTCGGCGCGGAAGACTTTCCCGGCACCACCACCGGTGAAATGCTGCCATACAGCATCGACGATGAATCCAAGGATTTGCAGAAGAAGCATATCGTCAAAATCGCCAGCGAATTCCTGGGAATCTCGACCCGCTTCGACCAATTGGGTTTTTATGAACCTTACAACATTGAAGAGATCCGCCAGCTGGTGCCGATTCAGGTCAACGAAGTGGCCATCCGGCGGTTCGAAATGGTGGTGCACAACCTCCAATCCTCCTTCGACACCTACGTGATCCATGGCGGGTTCCGCTTTGGCGACCGCAAATTGAAACAACTGCGCAGTCACTTTTCAGTGGTATTCCACTTGCTGCAAATGATGGGGCGTTTGCTGCATTTCTATGAACGACATCTGCACGAAGCCGGATACAAGAACACTTACAAGCGGGTGCAGGATCGGCTGGCCGCACTCGTGGATCCGGACCATCTTCTTGAATACACAGTGAATTACGGTCTTTACTATGCCTGCCATTACCTGAGTTCCGGCAAGGATCTGGCCCGTGAGATCCTCAACGAAAACATCGAGCGCGGGCGCATCGAGGTGGGCATTCCGCAAAAACTGGGCTTCCATAGCCGCCCGAGCCTGATGGTGGCCAAGATCGTTCAAAATTACGGCGGGCAGGTGGAACTGGTGATCGGCGAAGATCGCTTCGATGCCAGCAGCGTGTTGGATATCCAGTGGGCCGGCGGTAAAATTCAGAAAGAGAACATCACCCGCGTGGCTTTCGAAGGGGATGTCCGGGCGCTGAAGGATATCGAAATTCTAGCCGGCGCCAATTATGGCGAAGACACCATGGGCAAAGGGTTGCCGCTGCCCAACGAGCTAAAATATTTACGATGATTACGGCCTTGATCGTGGCTGCCGGACAAGGGGTGCGCATGGGCACCGCCCAGCGCAAGCAATACCTGACGCTTTGCGGGCGGCCCATTCTGGCGCACACCCTGCGAGCCTTTGACGGCTGCGAGCAGGTGGCGCAAATCGTTCTGGTCGTGCCGGAAAGCGAAATCGACTATTGCCGGCGTGAAATAGTGCCCGCTGCCGGCCTGCGGCATGACCCGCTGCTGGTGCCCGGCGGTACCCGGCGGCAGGATTCGGTCTACCGCGGTCTCCAAAGCATCACGACGCCGGACGATGTGGTCTTGATCCACGACGGGGTCCGGCCCCTGGTCACGCAGCAACTCATCGAACGTTGCATCGAGGGTGCCCGGCAATGGGGGGCCTGCATTCCTGTGGTACCGGTCACCGATACCCTGAAGCGGATCGATGCGCGGGGCGCTGTGACGGCGACCGTGCCGCGCGAAACCCTCTGCAAGGCCCAAACCCCCCAGGCGTTCCACCTGGCCTTGATCCAGCGGGCCCATCAGTGGGCGCGTGAACACGACATAGAGGCCACCGACGATGCTTCACTGGTTGAACGCATGGGAGCTCCCGTGCACACCATCGCCGGTCTGCCCACCAACATCAAAATAACCTCGCCGATGGATTTACGGCGGGCCGAAGCCTATTTTTCTTTGTAATGCGCCTGGATGAGACGGATCACCGCCTCGGGGCTTTCGGCAGCTGTCAAGGCGATATCCGGACCCAGAAGTCTGACAACCGGTTCGGCTTCGAATCCCAGGGTGATGACCCGTTTACCGTGCTTGAGGGCCAGGGCGATTTCCGACAAGGTGCCGGCCCCACCCGCGCATGCCACCACGATGTCGCTGCTTAACACATTGATCACGTTGCGTGCGCTGCCCATTCCGGTGCAGATGGGAATGCGGATGTGCGGGCTGGCATGGGTGGCATCGGCGTCGGGCAAAACACCCACCGTCCACCCCCCTGCTTCCGCCGCACCGTGGGCCGAGGCATCCATGATGCCGCTGTCGCGCCCGCCATTGAGCAGCACCCATCCCTGGGCGGCGATCAGCGCGCCGAGCCGGTAGGCGACCCGTAAACGCTGCGCGTCCGCCGTGGCGCCGCCCATGACCCCGACAATCAAAGGCCGGCGCATCGGTTTATGCTTTTCCCTGTCCACGATTGGCATCGGATGCTCCAGAATTAATGCAGCCCGGCTATCCGAAGAATATCTCCCTAAGCAGGGCCGCCAGTTTTCGCGAGTCGTGGCGCACCACCGCGCCGTCGGTCTCCAGCAAATCAGCCGCATGCAGCGCGCGGTCCCCCCAAAAAGGATCGTGGGGATCGAGCCGCACGCAATCGGCCTTCTGGGCGCGGTACAAACCACAGACCGCATCGGCGGGCGGGCGGTTGTTGTAGACCACCCCATCCAGTCGTTTGCCGAGGTACGCCTCCAGGCGCTGAATAAAGTCGGCCGCCTGAAAATTGTGTGTTTCACCGTACTTGGTCATGATGTTCAAAACATAGAGCAGTCGCGCCCCGGTTGCGCGCAAAGCCTCGGCCACGCCCGGAACCACCAGGTTGGGAATGATGCTGGTGAACAAATCGCCGGGTCCGATCACAATAAAGTCGGCGCCGGCGATGGCCTCCACCACCGGGGGATACACATGAATGGCATCGCAGTGGTGGGGCACCAGAAACACATCCCGGATTTTTTCCCGCTGATGGCCACGGGGCATGTCGATGGCCTGTTCGCCAAAAATCCGTGTGCCATCGGTCAGTTCAGCCACCAGAGTGGCTTGATCGGTGGTGACCGGCAAAATGGTGCCCCGGGCATCCATGATTTCGGACAGCGCCGCCACGCCGGAAGGGAAATTGCCCGTGTAGCGGGAGAGCATGGTCAGCAGCATGTTGCCGGCATTGTGACCCTGGAGCCGCCGGTCTTTCTGGAAGCGTTTCTGCAGAATCTGACGGGCGAACTGCTGGTGGGGCGACAGGGCCACAATGCATTTGAGCACATCGCCCGGCGGCAGAATCCCCAGCTCATCGCGCAACCGCCCGGTGCTGCCGCCGCTGTCCATCATGGACACCACGGCCGTAATAGCAATCTCATTGATTTCCCGCAGACCCGACAAAAGGGCAAAGTGGCCGCTGCCGCCACCAATGGTGACCACTTGCACTGGATCTGTTTTCGAATCTGAAGGGTGCATGGTATGATCGGCCTTCCTTGTTCGGCAATGGCGAAGTGGTCGCGGGCAGGACATCTTCACTTAAAGCTTAAGGTTTAAAACTGAGAGCTTTAATATCCCGCAGCACTGAATAACTGCACGATATTGGACTCCAGGCCGCCGTTATAGGATGGGAAAGCTACCATCCGGCGGGGGACAGGTCAATGGGGAACCTGGGCAACTTCAGGGTGATGGCAGCATGTCCCCCAAAGAGATGGCGCGGAGTGCCGTTGTGGGGGGTAAGCCGGTGCTCCCGGCAGCGAGCGCCCCACCCCCGCTACCGGGCGCACCTCCTATCATGCGAAAATGGAGGCCCCGCTGCCTCAGAATGTCAGTCGGCAACTGGCGCCGCAGCGTTGCGCGATTTCGTTGGAGGCGCTCTGGTGATCCCTGCCCAGGTGGAAGTTGAGCCATGCCGAGGTCTGATTCAATTCCCACATGCGCGGCGGCACACATCCCTTCACGATCTGGTCGGTGGCACCATCATCGGCCAGCCGTGCGTGGGCCCGGAACCACACACATCGCCGCTCGGGGTAAACCTCGCAACGGCCGTCACGGCTGCCGCCGCAAGCACCGTTGCGCGTGTGCTTGGGGCATTGGGATTCGGGGCACAGGAAAGCAAGGTGCTGGATGCCGCAGTCACCACAGCGGAGGCATTCCAGCAGCACCTGTTTGATGGGGTCCTCGATCAGATCGGTCAGCAGACGACTTTTCCAATGGCCGTCCAGCCGCCGTGCTGTGTTGCGAAACAGGGGCGCCACGGGATGCTGTTTGTCGAAGAGAATCGCGTGGGCGTGTTTGAGCGCCCGGTACCGCCACCGTTCCAGCCGGGAAATGGGCAACGGGGGTGCTCACTCGCTGTACATCATTCATAGTAGGCACCGTTCACCCGGGACCGCGGCGAATGACACGCCAAATTTGACAATTGACATTTGGCAATCCCAACAGGCAGTATCATGAGTTGTGTGAAGAACCA
>JAGTVD010000128.1 GCA_018224505.1 Desulfatitalea sp.
CTGTTGCCGGATATCCTGTGCGAATTTTTTCAACACCGTATCGCCGACCTGATGCCCATGGCAGTCGTTCACCTGCTTGAAATGATCGATATCCGCGATTACCACGGATAGGGGATGCTTATAGCGCCGCGCCCGTTCGATTTCCTGGGGAAGCCGTTCATTCAGATAGGTCCGGTTGAAGCAGCCCGTCAAAGGATCGGTGATGGACAGCAAACGAATCTCTTCGTTGGCGCTTTTAAGCGACTGTTCCAAGCGCAGAATACGGGTGCCTGTATTGATGCGGGCGATCAGTTCGGCCGAGTGGATGGGCTTGGTCAGGTAGTCATCGGCGCCGGCCTGGAGCCCGGAGACAATATCGGTTTTGGAATCCCGGGAGGTAATGAGCAGGATGTAGACATAGCCATCCGTCTTCTTTTCACGAATCAATTGGCAAAGCTTAGGCCCGTCGATTTCGGGCATCATCCAGTCCGTCAGCACAATGGGATAGAACTGATGGTCCAGCATTTCCAGCGCTTCCTTGCCGTTGGCGGCCACACACACATCGAAACCGGCTTTGTCAAGATAACGGGTTACCAAAGCACGCGTCACCGGATCGTCATCCACAACAAGAATCGGAAAATTGGTCGGCATCGGGATACCTGCTATGCGTTGATGACGGTGTATTCTTAACAAATGGTTGTTGTTCCGGTTCCATACCAGAGAGTCGGGTGGTGCGCAACGCTTGTCGTGATATTGTCTAACCGGGCGATCGCATGGAAATTCATGCATAATACCGGCACTGGACAGCTGATCCGCCCCCTTTTTGCATGTTAGAGGTGCATTCGGTAGTGGGGGTGGGGCGCTGCGTCCGCAATGGGGTTATAGTGACGCTTGGGGGTGTGCGCAGGGTCGATCGGCCCGCACTGTCTGAACGCAGTGAGTTTGCGGGCCTACCCGGAGCACACCCCTTAGCGTCACTTGAACCCCGTTGCGTGCAGCGACACATCCCCACTACCGGGTGCACCGGCTCGATTACCCCAAACGCCGCGCTCTCTTTTCGGCGTGCATCAAATACCCTGTATTGTCCTACGGTGGTGCTTGACCGTCAACCCCGGGCTTGCTATAAAAATACTGAATCAAGTTCAGGAGAAACGTACGCGCAATCGACGTCATCGCCTGATCGACGCAAAGCGGAATACGAAAACGATTCCGCATACATAAACAGATACGTAAAGGATCATTTCGAATATGCCTGATAATACTTCGGATAAGATTCTGGTAAACGTCAACGTGGAGATCACTGCCAGCGCGCTGCAAGCCATTGTCGCCAACGCCAAGCACCTGGCCCCCAAAAACCCCAATGGAACCTACCACATCGATACCGCAGACCAGGTCAGTGCCATAATCAGCCGCTTTCTGGATCAAAAAGGTTTCGAGTCTTTCGCCCGCGACATCGCCAATTACAGACCGGTATCGTCCTGAGGCGCACCGGCCTGCCGTGGCACACAGCCACCCATCTCTTTTCCCATGCAAGGAGAAACGTTCATGGATCTGGAAACCATCCGTTATCTGACAAGCGATGGCATCGCCACCATCATGCTCGATCGTCCCAAGGTGCTCAACGCCATGAACAAACAGTTATGGCTCGATTTGCAATCCGCACTGGCCGAGGCGCGCCGGGATGGGGCGATCAAGGTGGTGGTCATCACCGGAGAGGGGCGCGCCTTTTCCACCGGTGCCGACCTGAAGGATTCCAAAACCCGTACTCCTGAGCAGTACCGGGATTATCTGGAGTCTTTGCAGGAGGTATCCCGTCAGATCCTGCGCTTTGAAAAGCCGACCATCGCCGCCATCAACGGGTATGCATTGGGATCGGGCTACGAACTGGCCCTGGCCTGCGATATCCGCATCGCCGCCGATGAGGCCCAGATCGGTTCACCGGAAGCGCGCGTGGCCTCCTCCATCACTGGTGGTGCCTTCCGTCTGATTCAAAACCTGGTGGGGCCGGGAAAGGCCAAAGAGCTGCTGTTCACCGCCGATAGCATCGATGGGCGCGAGGCCGAGCGCATTGGCCTGGTCAACAAATCCGTTCCAGCAGCCGAATTAATGGACGAAACCTACCGCATGGCCGGTCGCATTGCCCAGAATGCCATGTTCTCACTTAAAATGATCAAGCGCGGTCTACACCTGGCCCAGGGAGAAACCAGCCTGGAAGCTTTGATGGATTTCGAGGTGGAGGGATGTCTGGCCTGCGTTGCCACCAAGGACCGCGGAGAGGCCCTGGACCGTTTTGAAAAACGCAAACCGTAAAGATTGGAAGGACCCTCATGGGACTCGCAAAAGTCATGCGCCCCGGCTCTGTTGCGGTGGTGGGCGCATCTAAATCCGAAACCAAGCGCGGCTACCAAAGCATTCGCACCCTCCTGGACGGCAAGTATGAAGGGCGCATCTACCCGATCAACCCCAAGGAAGATTACATTCTGGGACTGCGCTGTT
Organism: Desulfatitalea sp.; assembly: GCA_018224505.1. Classification (GTDB taxonomy): domain Bacteria; phylum Desulfobacterota; class Desulfobacteria; order Desulfobacterales; family Desulfosarcinaceae; genus Desulfatitalea. Next base: position 2,476 of record JAGTVD010000128.1, read on the forward strand.
ACAAAAGCGTGTCGGATATCGAAGATCCGATCGATATGGCTCTGATCTGCACGCCCGCCGCCACGATCCCCAAATTATTGCAGGAGTGCGGTGAAAAAGGGATCGGCGGCGCCGTCATCCTCGCGGGCGGTTTTCGGGAGACCGGGCAGTCGGGGCGCAAACTGGAGGAGGAGATGGTTGAGGTGGCCCGCCGCCACAACATCCGCATCATCGGCCCCAACACCTCCGGTATGCTCAACCTCATCGACAGCCTGAACC